>NZ_DASYJG010000081.1:0-17399 GCF_035996765.1 Baekduia sp. | reverse complement strand
CGAGCGCCTCTGCAGCGCGGCCCGAGTCGAGCGCCTCCTCGGCGGCGCGAACGCCCGCCTCGAGCGTGTCGACGCGGCCCGAGACGTAGATCGCGGCGCCGGCGTTGAGCGCCGACAGGTCGCGCGCCGGGCCGCTCTCGCCGGCGAAGATGCGGCGTGTGACGGCGGCGTTGTGCTCGGGCACCCCGCCCGCGAGGTCCTCGTAGCGCCCCCGGCGCAGCCCGACGTCCTCCGGCGCCAGCGCGTAGGAGTGGATCTCGGAGCCGTCGACCTCGACGACCGTGGTGGTGCCCGCCGTGCTCATCTCGTCCAGTCCGTCGTCGCTTGAAACTACCAGCGCCTTCTCGGCGCCCAGACGCGCGAGGGCGCCGGCGATCGTCTCGAGGAAGGCGGGGTCGGAGACGCCGATCACCTGGCGCGCGGCGCCGGCCGGGTTGGTGAGTGGCCCGAGGAAGTTGAAGATCGTGCGCACCGCGAGCTCCTTGCGCACCGGGATGACCCAGCGCGTGGCCGCATGGTGCGCCGGCGCGAACATGAACCCGAAGCCGACCTCGTCGATGCAGCGCCCGACGTCGACCGGCGTGAGATCGATGCGCGCGCCCAGCGCCTCGAGCACATCGGCCGAGCCGCTGAGCCCCGTCGCAGACCGGTTGCCGTGCTTGGCCACCGCACAGCCGGCCCCGGCAGCGACCAACGCCGCGGTGGTCGACACGTTGAAGGTTCGCCGCCCACCGCCGGTGCCGGCCGTGTCGAGCAGATCGGCGCGCTGCGTCGTGACCGGCGTGGCCAGGCCGCGCATCGCCTCGGCGAGGCCGGCGATCTCCTCGACCGTCTCCCCCTTGGTGCGCAGCGCGATCAGGAACGCGGCGATCTGCCCCTCGCTGCCGTTGCCGGCCATGATCTCGCCCAGCACGGCGCCTGCCTGCGCTTGGCTGAGGTCGCGACGGGTGGCGAGCACGTCGATGGCGGCCGTGAGGACGTCGTTGGGCATCGGAAAGTGCGAGAGACTAACCGCCTGGCAGGCGGCCGTCGCTCAGGCGTCCGACAGGAAGTTGGCCAGCATGTCCTTGCCCCGGTCGGTGAGGACCGACTCGGGGTGGAACTGGACACCCTCGACCGGCAGCTCGCGGTGGCGGATGCCCATCAGAACGCCGCCCCCACGGGACGTGACGGTGAACGCGTCGGGCAGCTCCTCCTCGGCGACCACCAGCGAGTGGTACCTGCCAACCGTCAGTGCCCCGTTGAGCCCGCGGTAGACGCCTTCGCCGTCGTGCTCGATGACCGTCGTCTTGCCGTGGATCGGCTCGTGGCGGATGACCGTGCCGCCAAACGCCTGGGCCAGCGACTGGTGGCCGAGGCAGACGCCGAGCGTCGGGATCCCCGCCTCGGGGAAGCGTCGCATCGCGGCGATCGAGACCCCCGCGTCGTCGGGCGTGCACGGACCCGGCGAGACGACGACGCGATCGGGCGACCGGTCCAGCAGCTCGTCGATCGACGCCACGTCGTTGCGCACGACGTCGATCGTCGCGCCCAGCTCACCGAGGTATTGGACCAGGTTGTAGGTGAACGAGTCGTAGTTGTCGACGACCAGTAACCGCTTCGCTCCAGGAGTGATTTTGTGACCGCTTCGCGCGTCGTCCAAGTCACTCATGCCCAATCCCTCTGCTGCGCGGCCAGCGCGATCGCGCCCTTGACGGCCTTGGCCTTGTTGACCGACTCCTCGAACTCATACGCGGGCTTGGCGTCGGCGACCGTGCCGCCGCCGGCCTGGATGTGCGCGTTGCCGTCCTTGATCACGACCGTGCGGATGTGGATGCACGTGTCGAGGTCACCGGAGTAGCTGAGGTAGCCGATCGCCCCGCCGTAGCCGCCGCGCTTGATCGGCTCGAGCTCGTCGATGATCTCCATCGCCCGGACCTTGGGCGCGCCGCTGAGCGTGCCGGCCGGCAGGATCGCGCGCAGCGCGGCCATCGGCCCGACGTCCTCGCGCAGCGTTCCGCTCACCGAGGAGACGATGTGCATGACGTGCGAGTACTGCTCGATCTGCATGAACGTGTCGACGTTCACACTGCCGTACTCACAGACGCGGCCGAGGTCGTTGCGCCCGAGATCGACGAGCATCACGTGCTCGGAGCGCTCCTTCTCGTCGGCCAACAGCTCGGCCGGGTCGGCGTCGCGCGGCCGCGTGCCGGCGATCGGGCGAGTCGACGCCAGCCGGCCGGTGACCGTCAGCAGCGGCTCGGGTGAAGCGCCGGCGACCTGGAAGTCCAGGAAGTCCAGGAAGTACATGTAGGGCGACGGGTTGACCACGCGCAGCCCGCGGTAGACCGAGAACGGGTCGATGCCCGTCAGCGGCGCGCTCCATCGCTGGGAGGGCACGACCTGGAACGCGTCGCCGGCGTGGACGTATTCGACGATCCGCTCGACCATGCCCTCGAACTGCTCGCGCGGCATGTTGGAGTGGAACTCCGGCACCGGCCGGTCGGGGCGCCCATGATCCGGCCCACCCACCCTCGGGACCGGCCCGTCGAGCAGGCGGCGCGTGTCGGCGATCGTGGCGACCGCGTCGGCGTAGGAGGCCTCGAGGTCGTCGGCGGCGACGTTGACGAGAATCGTCAGCGTGTGCTTGAGGTGGTCGAAGACCACGAGCACGTCGGAGAGCATCAGCGCCATGTCGGGCAGGCCGAGCACGTCCGGGTTGGGCTCGCCGAGCGTGGTCTCGACGGTGCGCACGAGGTCGTAGCCGAAGAAGCCGACCGCGCCGCCGGTGAACGGCGGGGCGTCCTCGAAGGTCGCCTGGCGCAGCGCCGCGGCCTGCTCGGCCAAGGCGTAGGGGTCGCCGTCGTCCCCCAGCGACCAGCGCACCAGGCCGCGCGGTCGCACGCCGATGAACGAGTAGCGCCCCATCCGCTGGCCCTGCTCGGCGGACTCCAGCAGGAAGGCGGGATGCTCCGGCTCGGTCCCCCGCAGCTTCAGGAACGCGGCGACCGGCGTCTCGCAGTCGTCGATGAACGTGTGGCGCAGCGGCACGAGGTCGTGGTCGCGCGCGAGCTCGCGGATCTCGTCAAACGACGGCTCCAGGCTCAGGCTGCTCTCAGCGATGGCGCTCACGCAGCACCTCCGTGACGTCGGCCAATGAACGGCCGCGCGAGCGCAGCAGGACGAGCAGGTGGTAGAGGACGTCGGCCGCCTCATTGTCGACGCGGTCGTCGGTCTCCTCGCGCGCGGCGCGGGCGACCTCCTCGGCCTCCTCTTGCACCTTCTCACCGATGTGCGCGGGGTTGTCGAGCAGCTCAACGGTGTAGCTGCCCGCGGGCCGCAAGGACTGTCGGGCGACCAGCGTGCGCTCGAGCTCCGGCAACACCTCGTAGGGCGCCGGCTCCAGATCACCGGTGAAGAAGCAGGTGCGCTCGCCCGTGTGGCACGCGGGGCCGGCCGGCTCGACGAGCGCGAGCAGCGCGTCGCCGTCGCAGTCGACGCGCAGCGCCTTGACGGCCTGCGTGTTGCCCGACGTCGCGCCCTTGTGCCAGAGCTCGTCGCGCGAGCGCGACCAGAGGTGGAGCTCGCCGGTCTCGTGCGTCTTGGCGACCGCTTCGGCGTTGGCGTAGGCCAGCGTCAGGACCTCGCCTGAGCGCCAGTCCTGGATGACGACGGGCACGTAGCCCTGGGCGTCGTAGTTGATCGCGCTGGGCTCCATGTGCGCGGAGTTTACGAAGGTGTCGTAGCCCTGCGCCGTCCACCGCGGTAACTCTTTACGAAGCGTGAGGCGTGCCGACGCGCGCGAGCAGCGGCTCGATCTCCTGCGCCGGTACCGGCCGGCCGAGCAGGAAGCCCTGGGCCAAGGGGCAGCCCCGCTCCACCAGGAACGCGCGCTGCGCCTCGTTCTCGACGCCCTCGGCCACCGCGTCCATGCCGAGTGCCCGCGCGAGCTCGAGGATCGCGGTGACGATCGCCGTCGCCTCCGGGTTGTCGGGCACGGTCTCCAGGAACGTCTTGTCGATCTTGAGCACCTGCACCGGCATCGTGCGCAGGCGCGACAGCGACGAGTAGCCGGCGCCGAAGTCGTCGATGGCGACCTCGATCCCCGCCGCCACGAGCTCGGTGAGGATTGGGTCGGTGCGCCGCGGATCGACCATCGCGGCCGACTCGGTGATCTCGACGGTGAAGCGTCCGGCGACGTCATCGGGCGTGAGCAGGCCAAGCAGGCGCTGGCCGAAGTCCGGACGGCGCAGCTGGCGCGGCGAGACGTTGACGGTCACGCGCGGCGGCCGGTAGCCGGCGCGCTCCCAGGCCAGGACCTGGTCGCGAACCGACCTCACCACCCAGTCGCCCACCCGATCCACGAAGCCCGTCTCCTCGGCGAAGGCGATGAAGTCGTCGGGCATGACGAGCCCGCGGAACGGATCCTGCCAGCGCACCAACGCCTCCAACTTGCGCAGAGCGCCGTCACGCGGGTCGACGATCGGCTGCCAGTGCAGCAGCAGCTCCTCGCGATCCAGCGCCTTGCGCAGGCGGCTGGTCATCGACAACCGCTCCAGCGACTCGTGCGGATCGCCGCTGTAGACCGTGACGCCGTTGCGCCCGGCCGACTTGGCGGCGTACATCGCAGCGTCGGCGTGGCGCAGCAGCGAGTCGGCGTCGGGGGCGTCGCGCGGGTAGAGCGAGATGCCGATCGACGCCCCGATGTGGAACTCCGCGCCGGAGATCGAGAACGGCTCGGCCAGGGCGCGCAGCAGGTCTTCGGCGACGCGGCGCGCGTGGGCCTCGGCGTCGGCGCGCGGCATGTCGGCCAACAACAACAGGAACTCGTCGCCGCCCTGGCGGGCGAGCAGGTCCATGCCGCGGCGGCGCTCGCTGAGGCGCAGCGTCACGTGGCAGAGCAGCTCGTCGCCGGCAGGATGGCCGAGCGAGTCGTTGACGAGCTTGAAGCCGTCGAGGTCGAGGTAGAGCAGGCCGACGGCCTGGCTCTGACGGCGCGCGCGGGCCAGCGCGAGGTCGAGGTGCTCCTGCAGCAGCGCGCGGTTGGGCAGGCCGGTGAGCGGGTCGTGGTAGGCGAGGTAGGCGATCTGCTCCTCGGCCGCGCGGCGCTCGGTGAGGTCGACGCCGCTGCTCATCACGGCGGTGACGGCGCCGTCGGCATCGCGGACGACCGTGTCGCGCCAGGCGATCGTGCGCTCCTCGCCGTCCTTGGTGACGACGGTCGACTCGTTGACCGCGTCGTCCTGGTCGCCGTGCACCTCGGCGGCGTAGGCGGCACGGCCGGTCTCACGCAGCCGCTCCGGGACCACGGCGTCGTACCAGTCGCGGCCGATCAGCTCGCCTTCGTCGTAGCCCAGCAGCTCGGTGCCGGCCCGGTTGAGCAGCGTGATCTTGGCCGACGCGTCGAGGATCACGATGATCGCGCCGGCGATGTCGAGGTAGCGCTGCGCGCGGTGGCGCTCGTCCTGGAGCTCGGACTCGGTCGCGCGCGTCGGCGTGACGTCGACCAGAACGCCCTGGCTGAAGCGCGGCGTGCCGTCGGCGTCGCGGATCACGGCCTCCTTGTCGCGCACCCAGCGCTCGCTGCCGTCGCGGCGGAGCATGCGGAACTCCATGTCGGCCCATGCGCCGGCCTCGAAGGCGACGCGCTCCTGCTCGCGGACGCGCTCGATGTCCTCGGGGTGGATGCAGCGGTACCAGAGGTCCTGGTCGGCCAGGAACGCCTCGGGCGGCCAGCCCAGCAGCTCCTCGATTTGCGGGCTGATGTAGGTGAGCGTCGAATGCACGTCCCACTCGGCGACGTAGGCGACCGCGGGGACGTGCTCGACCAGGCCGCGGTAGCGCGCCTCGGCGAGCGCGAGCTGGTCGAGGGCGTCGACGCGCTCGGTGACGTCGTCGACGACCGCGATCCACTCGGTCAGCGTGCCGGCGGCATCGTGGACCGGGCTCATCCGCATCGCGGCCCGGAAGTCCGAGCCGTCGCTGCGGCGCAGCGTGATCGTCGCCGCGTAGGTCGCGCCGTCGCGCAGCGCGTGGGTCAGCGCGCGCCGGTCTTCTACCGCAGCAGCCTCGCCGGCCAGCAACGCCGGGTCCTGGCCGACCAGCTCCTCGCGGGTCCGACCGAAGAGCCGCTCGAAGGCGCCGTTGACGTAGGTGATCGGCAGCAGCGGTGCGGTCGCGTCGACGACCATGACGCCGCTGGTGACGGCCTCCAGCGCCCGCACGAGCGGCGCGTGCTCGACGTCAGGTGGAGTGGGAGGCGTGCTCGACGGGTCGGCCATGGGATGCGCGCGGGTCGGCAGGACGATCGGCCGACGACGGATGCGCCTGTTGGAGATACCAGCCGAAAGCCCGATCGACGAGCGGCTGGACGCCCATTGCTCGCAACAAGAGTGACAGCAATCGCGGTGGCACGGCGGGAATCAGCCGCTGCAGCCGGGCGGCTCGGGTGAACGCCGGACGGTGGCGCTCGTGGAAGTCGGTGTAGTTGCTCAGCGCCTGCTCGCGAGTCTGACCGCCCTCCAGGACCGCCTCCACCTCGCGCCCGCAGGCGATCCCGAAGTAGAACGCGGTGCGGATGCCCTCGCCCGAGAGCGGGAAGCAGTGCCCGGCGCTGTCGCCGACGCAGAAGGCGCCGTCGACCGTCGCCTCGCGCAGCGCGTGCGGGAACCAGTTGCCTTGGTAACGCACGGTCTCCACCTCGAGCTTGCGCGCCATCGCACGCGTCGGCTCCTTGACGTGGTCGTGCGGATCGTAGGAGAGCGTGCCGACGCGCCGCTCGCCGTTGGCGGGGACCGACCAGCCGTAGCCGCGGCGGATCAGGTCGCGGTCCAGCCAGAGGTCGAGGTCGGTGCCATCGGCGTCATGTGGATGAACCTCCAGCCCACGGCTGAGCGTCGCCTCGGGCGGCTGGACGTGCGGGTCGCCGAGGACGCGGCGCCAGCCGGCGGCGTCGACGAGCAGCGGCGCGGTGACGTCGCCGCGGTCGGTGTGGACCGTGTCCCCCGTGCGGCCGTGCACGACGGCGGTCGCGAAGCGGGCCGTGAGGCCGCGCTGGGCCCAGAGCAGCTCGCAGAGCGTCTTGTAGTCAAACGCCGTCCAGCTCCACGGCAGGCGGTAGCGCGCGCGGCCGTGAGGCGTGGAGAAGGACATGCCGGGCAGCTCCTGGCGTGCGGCGCCCTCCACCCCCATCGCGGCCATCCACGGCGTCGGCACCGCGCAGGCCGAGGTGGCGCGCTCGCCGATCTCGTAGCGATCGAGGATCAGCACGTCGGCGTCGGTCCCCGCCAGCTCGCGGGCGACCGCAAGCCCCGCGAAGCTCGCGCCGCAGATGAGCACGTCGGCGCGCTCGCCCGGTTCGAACGGCGGACGGTCGGTGCCGCGGGCGGTCGCGCGGAGGGTCACGCGGGAACAACGCCTCGGCGCTCGATGCGCCGGAGATGCACGCGACGGTAGATCGTGGTGGCCAGCGCGATGCCGGGCCGGGCACGGGGCGTGCAGGCGCTGAGCACCGCGCACGCCGACTCGCGAAATAGCTCACCCGCTCGGCGGACCTCGTCGGCGGGCGCCGCGGTCGGGCGGCCCTGGGCCAGCGCCTCCTCGTCGAGGCCGGGCAGGTAGACGCGGTCCATCGCGTAATCCTCGCGCACGTCGCGCAGGAAGTTCGTCAGCTGGAAGGCGATACCCAGGCGCGCGACGTCCTCCCGGCGCTCGGCCGGCACGCCGATCAGCGGCGCCATCACGCGGCCGACCGCCGCCGCGCTGCCGTTCATGTAGGTGTCGAGCTCGGCCCGGCTGCTGATCCGCACGCGGCCGTCGCAGTCGACACGCATCGAGTCCATGTAGACGCCGAGCTCTTCGAGCGGGAGATCGTGACGGCGGCCGGCGTCGACCAGCGCGGCGATCAACGGGTGGTCGCTGGTGCCCGCGGCGACGCCGTCGGCCAGGGTGGCCTGCCAGGCGTCGAGCGCCGCACGGCGTCCCTCGGGCGTCTCGGGCCGGTCCGGGCCGTCGACCAGTTCATCGGCCCCGCGCAGAAAGCCGTACAAAGCGTGGACGGCCGGACGCACGTCGCGACCCAGCACCTGGGTCGCCAGGTGAAAGGTTGGATCATGGCGCCGCTGCAGCGCCGCACATCGGATGTAGGCCTCTCGAGTGTCCGTGTCTGGCATGTTCCCTGTTGCAGGTCGCTACGTACAACCCTGAAGAGCAGATGACCGCGATCGATGATGCAGAGCTCGTGGTCGTCACGGGCAAGGGAGGCACCGGCCGAACCACGGTCGCGGCCGCCCTCGGGCTGGCCGCGGCGGCGCGCGGACGGCGCACGATCATCTGCGAGGTCGGAGGCCAGTCGCGCGTGGCCGCGCTCCTCGGCGGCAGCGTCCGCAAGCCGGCGCCCGGCATCGAGACGCCGGTTGGCGACAGGCTCTGGACGACCACGATCGATCCCGACAGCGCGTTGGAGGAGTGGCTGACCCGCCAGCTGCCGCGCCGCCTCGTCGCGCCGCTCGCGCGCTCAGGAGCCTTCTCCGGGTTCGTCGCCGCGGCCCCGGGCGCACGCGAGCTCGTGACGATCACCAAGGCGTGGGAGCTCGGCCAGGCGCACCGCTGGCGCCGTGACGCGCAGGGCTACGACACCGTCATCCTCGATGCGCCGGCCTCCGGCCACGGCCTCGGGCTGCTGCGCACGCCGCGCACGTTCGCCGACATCGCCCGCGTGGGGCCGATCGCCGGCCAGGCGCGCACGGTCGCCGAGGCGCTGGCCGATCCGGCGCGCAGCCGCCTGGTCGCCGTCGCGTTGCCGAGCGAGCTGGCGGTCAGCGAGACGCTGGACCTCGAGGGACGCGTGGCCGCCGCGCTGGGCCGCGACCTCGACGCGATCGTCGTCAACGGCCTCTGGCCGCGCCGCCTGTCGGGCCACGACGTGGCGGCCGTTGCCGCGGCCGACGGCGCCGCCGATCACGCGGTGCGCCGCGCCGTCACGGCGGCGGCCGGCCGCGTCCGGACCCAGCAGGGCCAGCTGGCACGACTGCGGCGCGACGCGGTCGCCACGGTCTCGACGCTGCCGTTCGTCTTCGGCGAGCGGCTGGGTTCCGAGGAGATCCAGGCGTTCTCCTCGCGGCTGGCGGGCGCGCACTAGGACAGACGTCCGTTCGGGGTCAAACGGACCTCCAGCCGGCGCCGGGCGGGCCGACACTAGGGAAGCAACACAACAGGCGAATACGACCCACGGACGGGTCGGCCCTGAGCTCGAGCGTCGCTTCTGGAGGGAGCGCGGCGCCGGCATCATCGGGACCGCCAAGGATCGAGAGTCGACCTTTCGCCACATATACGCCTCCCACCGGAGGGGACATCCACGGTGCGGACCCGAGCGACGACGGTTGCTCGGGTCCGTTCCCGTTTGTGCCCACCGCCGTGCCTGGCTACGGCGTCTCGGTGTAGTTTCGGATGGGTGTCGTCTGTCCCCGCACCTCCTGCAATCAGCCTGCGCGGCGTCGTCAAGCGCTATGGCGATGTCACAGCGGTCAACGGTCTTGACCTGACCGTGCCCGACGGGACCTGTGTCGGTCTGCTCGGGCCAAATGGCGCGGGCAAATCGACGACGATGCGGCTGCTCACCGCGCAGGCCATCGCCGATGAGGGCGAGATCGAGGTCCTCGGCTTTCCGCTGCCTGCCGAGTCCAAGGCCGCGCGGGCCGAGATGGGCGTCGTCCCTCAGCTCGACAACCTCGACGTGACGCTGACCGTCGAGCAGAACCTGCTCGTCTTCACCCACCTCTACCGCATCGGCCGCGGTGAGAGGCGCGCGGCGATCGAGCGCGCGCTGGAGATCGCGAACCTGCGCGAGCGGCGCAAGGCGCGCGTCGACGAGCTGTCGGGCGGCATGCGCCGGCGGCTGCTCATCGCCCGCGCGCTCGTGCATGAGCCGCGCCTCGTCCTGCTCGACGAGCCGACCGTCGGCCTGGACCCGCAGGTGCGCCAGGAGCTGTGGGCGCTGATCGACCGGCTGCGCAGCGAGGGCGCCTCGATCCTGATGTCCACGCACTACATCGAAGAGGCCGAGCGCCTCGCCGACACCGTGGTCGTCGTCAGCAAGGGTCAAGCCGTGGCGGTCGGGCGACCGAACGACCTCGTCGCCGAGCATGCCGGCCGCGAGGCGCTGGAGGTCTACGGGCCGCCGGCGCGGCTACGCGAGGTGGAGGCCGACGCGGCGCAGCGCGGCTGGCCGACGCGGCGCACCGGCACGTCGGTGACGATCCTGCGCGCCGAGGCGCTCAACGGCGACGCGCCGGAGGGCGAACGTCGCAACGCCAATCTCGAGGACGTCTTCGTCCTGCTGACCGGCGAGGAGATCGCCTGATGGCCGCGGTGCCCTCCGCCAACCGCCCCGGTCGCCTGGACCGTGCCGCGCTGACCGGCGTGCTCGTGCGCGAGGTCGTCAACTTCGGCTCCTACTGGCGGGCGTCGACGTTCTCGTCGACCGTCGAGCCGACGATCTACCTCATCGCCTTCGGCTTTGGCTTCGGCTCGCTGGTGTCTACGGTCAACGGCCTGGACTACGTGCAGTTCGTCGGGACCGGCACGGTCGCCACCGCGGTGCTGTTCTCCTCGGTCTTCCCGGCGATGTTCGGCACGTTCGTCAAGTACACCTACCAACGAACCTACGACGCCATCCTCGCCGCGCCCGTGGATACCGAGGAGCTCGTGACCGCCGAGGCGCTGTGGATCGCCGCGCGCGCCGGCGTCTTTGGCTGTGCGCCGTTGTTGGTGGCCATGGTTTTCGGCCTCAACCCGTCGTGGGGCATGCTGCTCGTGCCGTTCATCGCCTTCACCGCGGGCTTCGGCTGGGCCTCGTTCGGGGTCCTGATCTCGGCGTTGATGAAGTCCATCGACAACTTCAGCTACGTGACGTCAACAGTCATCACGCCGCTGTTCCTCGTCGCCGGAACGTTCTTCCCGATCTCCGGCCTGCCCCAGTGGGCGCGCATCCTGGCCAACGTCAACCCGCTCTACCACTGCGTGCAGCTGGTGCGCCACGCGGTCTTCGGGCTCGAGTGGCTCGACCTCTGGCACCTGAGCTTCCTGATCGTCTTCGGCCTCGTCGCCTGGCGGCTGGCGATCAACCGCATGGAGAAGAAGCTGATCAACTAGAAGTTGATCCTCGCCCGCCCTGGCCCGCCGTGAAGGCGATCGCCGCCAGTGCCAGCTCGGTCCACTCGGTGTGCTCGACGTTGGTCTCCAGCCAGTCCTTCATGGCCCTGCCCTTGCCGGACGGATCGAAGCGCACGCCATCGCCCGCCAGCACGCGGTGATCGACCTCCTCAGCGCCGATCCGCGCGACCAGCGCGCCGCGCCAGAGCGCGAGGAAGATCTTGCCCTCGAGCTTCGCGGCGGGCGTGCCAAACCAGACTGCGCGCTCGACGTCGCCGGCCACCGCGACTTCGTCCAGGACGCCCGCGAACGCGGCAAGCGCTTCGGCGGGCTCCGGATCGCGCGGGGACATGCACGCGACCCTACCCGCCCCCTTGCTCGCGCCTACGCCATGGTGAGAGCATCGGCCGACAAGGTCCGGCAACGGGCCGGGCCGCAGATGAAGGAGCCGTCATGGCTGACCGAGTTGTCGTCATCAGCTGGGG
The DNA here is from genome assembly GCF_035996765.1 of Baekduia sp. NCBI lineage: Bacteria > Bacillati > Actinomycetota > Thermoleophilia > Solirubrobacterales > Baekduiaceae > Baekduia > Baekduia sp. The sequence goes on along the minus strand of NZ_DASYJG010000081.1, from coordinate 5,784 downwards.
CCAGACCGTCCGAGGCCGGGAACAGCACGGTCTCGAGGTGTTCGAAGCCTCCGTGGGCTACTACGCCCAGTTGCAGGAGGCGGGGCGCATTGAGAGCTTCGACGTCCTGCTGCTCGAGCCCAACGGCCTCATGGATGGGTGCATGCTCCTGCGCGGATCCCACGCCCAGCTCGACGCGGTCCGCGAGGATGAGCGGTTCCGGCGCCTGCTGATCGACGCCTCGCTGATCGTCGATGACCTCCGCATCACCGAGGGGTACACCGCCGAGGGCATCGAGCAGACGATGCCGCTCTACGCCGAGGCCATCGGCCACGTGCCGCAGATGGCCTGAGACCCCGACCCACGACCCGGACCCCACCCACCCGGCGGCGGCCGATCCGGCGGCGCGCCGGGTGGGTGGGTCCGAGTCGTGGGTCCGGCTCAGTTGTCGAACCCGAGGCGGTCGAGCAGGCCCTCGTCGCCACGCCATCCGCGGCGGACGCGGACGATGAGGTCGAGGTGGACCTTGGTGCCGAGCTCGCGCTCCAGCGACTTGCGCGCGGCGGTGCCGATCGCGCGGATCATGTTGCCCTGCGCGCCGACCAGGATGCCCTTCTGCGAGTCGGTCTCGACCCACGCGCGGGCGTGCACGACGGTCAGATCCTCCCGGTCGTCCTCGACCTCCTCGACGACGACCTCGACCGCGTGCGGCACCTCCTGGAAGGTCCGGCGCAGGATCTGCTCGCGCACGAGCTCGGCGAGGTGGACGTAGGGCGAGAGGTCGCTGGACTCCTCGCGGTCGAACAGGAACGGCGAGTCGGGCGCCAGGCTGAAGAGGTGGTCGGCCAGCGCCTCCACCCCGGTGCCCTTGCGCGCCGAGATCGGGAAGATCTCGTCAGCGATGCCGAGCTCGCCGGCGGCCTCGAGCGCGAGGATGATGTGCGGGCGGTCGAGACGGTCGACCTTGTTGACGGCGATGACGACCGGGCAGGTGGCGTTCTTCAGCGCGTTGGCGATCCAGCGGTCGCCGGGCCCCACGCCCTGCTCGGCGTTGAGCACCATCAACGCGACGTCGGTCTCTGAGAGCTCGCGCTCGACGCGGCGCTGCATGCGCTCGGTGAGGCTGTCGAGCGGCTTCTGCACGCCGGGCAGGTCGGTGAGGACGAGCTGGACGTCCTCGCGGGTGACGACTCCGCGGATCGCGCGGCGCGTCGTCTGCGGCTTGTCGGAGACGATCGCGACCTTCTGGCCGACGATCGCGTTGACGAGCGTCGACTTGCCGACGTTCGGTCGACCGGCGAGGGCGATGAGTCCGGCGCGCGTGTTCACGCTCACCATGAGAGCAGTTCCGCTTGGATGCCGCGATCCAGGCACCCGGCAGCGCCTACCACGACAGAAGCTCGGCCTGGATCGCCAGCATCTCGCCGTCGTCGACCTCGTGGTCCATGCCGACGAGGTGCAGCGCCCCGTGGACGATCGCCTCGCGGATGTTGATGGTGTGCTCAGGGCAGATCACGATGTCACCGAGCTCGCGCGGCCCGGGGACGTCGATCGCCGCCTCGTCGATCGGGAACGAGAGCACATCGGTGGGCCCTTCCTTGCCGCGATGATCGGCGTTGAGCTCCGCGATGCGCGCGGCGTCGATGAACGAGACCGCGATGTGGCCGTCGGCCACGGCCGCCGTCGCGATCGCCAGGCTGACGAGCCGGACGATCTCGGCCTCCTGCGGCAGGTCCTCACGACCGGCGGCCAGCTCGGCGTCAAAGACCTCGACCTCCAAGGACATCAAAGGCGGGTGGCCGCTGAGCGCAGCTCGGGCGCGGCGGCTTGGTCATGCACGTCGTAGGCCTCGACGATCCGCTGCACGAGGCGATGACGCACCACGTCGCCGCCGTCGAAGCGGACGAAGTCGACGCCGTCGACCTCGTCCAGGATGTCGCCGACGACGATCAGGCCGGACTTCTCGTGGCGCGGAAGGTCGACCTGGGTGATGTCACCCGTGATGACCATCCGGGAGCCGAAGCCCAGGCGGGTGAGGAACATCTTCATCTGCTCGGGCGTCGTGTTCTGCGCCTCGTCGAGGATGACGAAGGAGTCGTTCAACGTCCGGCCGCGCATGAAGGCCAGCGGCGCGACCTCGATCACGCCCTTCTCCAAGAAGCCCGCGACCTTCTCAGGATCGAGCATGTCGTTGAGCGCGTCGAAGAGCGGCCGCAGGTACGGGTCGATCTTGGCCATCAGGTCCCCGGGCAGGAAGCCCAGGCGCTCGCCGGCCTCGACGGCCGGACGGGTCAAGATGATGCGGTTGACCTCCTTGCGGGCGAGCGCGGCGGCCGCCATTGCCACGGCGAGGAAGGTCTTGCCCGTGCCGGCCGGTCCGATGCCGAACGTCACGGTGTTGCTGCGGATCGAGTCGACGTAGCGCTTCTGGTTGACCGACTTCGGCGCGACCTTCGCCGAGCGGTGGCGCCAGACGACGTCCTCGAGCACCTTGGCCGGCGACTCGTGGCGGTCCAGCGCGCTGGTCACGGCGTCCAGCGTGCCGTGGGTGATCTCGTGCCCGCCCTGAATCAGCTCGGAGAGCTCCCGCACGACGACGGCCGCGTCGTCGACAGCGCTGGGCTCGCCCTCGAGCGTGACGAGGTTGCCGCGCAGGAACAGTGCGCAATCGACGTGCTCCTCGAGCTGACGCAGGACGGCGTCATGGGTGCCGCTCAGCGCGGCGGCGACGTCGTTGCTGAGCTCGATCTGACGGCGGGCGCTCATGACAACGCCTCGCGTGCCAGCGCGGACACCCGCTTGCCGTCGGCCCGCCCGCCCGTCTTCTCCATCGCGAGCTTCATCACGCCGCCGAGATCCTTGGGCGTCGTCGCGCCGGACTCGGCGATCGCGGCGGTGACGATCGCACGCAGCTCGTCGTCGCCGAGCTCGGCGGGTAGGTAGGCCTCGATGACGGCGGCCTCGGCTTCCTCGCCCTCGGCCAGCTCGACGCGGCCGGCGTCGCGGAAAGCGGCCGCGGACTCCAGGCGGCGCTTGCGCTCGCGGCGCAGGATGGCGAGCTCGTCGTCGTTGCCGTCCTTGGCCGCCTTCTGCAGCTCTGACAGCACGAGGCGCAACGCGCCGACGCGTTCCTTCTCTCTCGCCTTCATCGCGATGGTGAGATCCTGCTTGACGCTGTCGGCGACGCTCATGTGGCTCGATTGTAGGCCCCGGGTGCGGACGCTCCCGCTCAAGCGGCGCTGGACGGACGCCGATGGCAATGGCGCCATGTCCCTCCGGATTTCACTCCTGGCCGTCCTCGCGGTGCTCGCCGCCGCCGCGGCGTCGCTGCTGCCTGCCACCGCGGCCCGCGCCTCCTCGCTCGGCGGCTGGAACCTCGGCGAGCAGCACGCCGTCCGCCAGGCCGGCGTGATGCACGACCTCGACGACCAGGCCTTCCACGGCGAGCGGCCGGTGAGCGGGCACGAGCTGCCCGAGGCGCTGGCCGCGTTCGCCGCCCAGCTGGGGGTCGCGCCGGTCGCCGCCCCGTCGAGCGGCGTGTCGGTCACGACGTTCGACCGCCTGCTGGTGGCACAGCTCGGCGCCACCGACGTCGCGGCCGCCGTCCAGCACGAGGCATGGAGCGCCGGGCTGCAGCCGCCAGCGACCTTCGGGACCGAGGTCGTGGCCCGCTATCTCGGCCTGCGCGACAACCACCCGTTCCCGCACGAGGAGCTCGAGCTCTTCCCCACCGACGCGATCACCCGCGCGGAGGCGGCGCACTCGTTCGCGGTCGCGCTGAAGTGGCAGGGCGGCGGCGCGCAGGCGGCGCGTGACGCGTTCTCGCGGTTCGTCCTGCCCAGCTACACCGCCGCGCAGGAGCGGGTCCTGCGCCTGGCGGTCTCCAAGATCGGCATGCCCTACATCTGGGGTGGCGAGACGGACGGCGCGGGCATGGGCTTCGGCGGGCAGGAGCATGGCGGCTATGACTGCTCGGGCTTCGTCTGGCGGGTTTTCAAGCTGTCGGGCTTCTCGTGGGGCCGGCAGATCCGCGGGCGTACGGCTGCGTCGCAGGCCGGCGAGATCGCACGCGGCGCCCGCATCCGGCTCGATGACGTGCACCCGGCCGACCTGGTGTTCTTCGGTCCGGGCCGCTTCTGGCAGAAGGCGACCGAGCGGCGGATCGTCCACGAGGGCATCGCGCTCAGCCCCGATTGGATGATCCACTCCTCCGATCAGGGTGTGTACGTGTCGCCGCTGCGGCTGGACCCGTGGCGCGCGAAGCGCTTCAGCTGGGCGCGACGGGTGCTGTAGCCGGCGCGCTGTCGGGCGCCGATGCGCCGTTGCCGTCGGCGGCGGGGGTGCCGCCGCCGGTCGGGTCGACGCCGAGGCCGGGCGCACGGCCCAGGCCGCCGAGCTCGGAGGCGTCACGGCCGAAGAGCAGCTGGATGTTCCAGTCGACCAGCAGGCGGAGCTTGCGCTTGGTGCCCGGCAGCATCGCGAGGTGGTAGCTGCGTGCCAGCCACCAGGCCGGGATGCCGCGCCAGCGGATGCCCAGCGTCGTCGCCACGGCCTGGCCCTGGCCCATGTCGACGAAGACGCCCTTGGTCTTGAAGGTGAAGGGCTTGACCTTGCCGTTGCCGATCGCGGCGGCGACGTTACGGCCCGCGAGCTTGCCCTGGCGGATCGCGTGCTGGGCGGTCGGAGGTGTGGCGGTCTTGCCCTTCTTGGCCGGATCCGGGACGGCGGCGGCGTCGCCGAGCGCCCAGACGGATTCCTGGCCTTCGACGCGCAGCGTGCGGTCGACCTTGATGCGGCCGTGCTCGTCGAGCGGCAGGCCGAGCCGGGCGATGACCGGATGCGGCTTGACGCCCGCGGTCCAGACGAGCGTGCGCGTGGGGATGACCTCGCCGCCGGAGAGAACGGCGGTGTCGGCGGTGACCTCGTCGAGCGTCGTGCTCGTGCGGATGGCGATGCCGCGACCGCGCAGCTCGCGCATGGCGAAGTCAGCGAGCGGGGCCGGGATCTCGGGCATCACGCGGTCGCGCGCCTCGACGAGGATCCAGCGCATGCCCTGCGTGCGGCAGCGCGGGTAGAGGTCGATGACGTCGGCGGCGAAGTCCTGCAGCTCGGCGAGCCCCTCCAGGCCGGCGTAGCCGGCGCCGACGAAGACGTACGTCAGCCACTCGCGGCGGGCGTCGCCGTCCTCGAGCGTCTCGGCGACCTCGAGCGTGCGGATGACGTGGTTGCGCAGCGCGATCGCCTCCGGCAGCGACTTGAAGCCCTTGCCGTGCTGCGCGAGGCCGGGAACCGGGAGCGTGCGACTGACCGAGCCGACGGAGACGACGAGCTGGTCGTAGGCGAGGTCCTCCTCCTGGCCGTCGAGCGCGCGGACGTGGATGACGTTGCGCTCCGGAGAGGCGCCGGTGATGTGGGCGACGCGCAGGTGGATCGAGCGATCGAGCTCCTCGCGCAGCGGCACGACGACGTGCCGCGGCTCCAGCGTGCCGGCCGCCGCGCCCGGCAGCAGCGGCGTGTAGAGCATGAAGTTGTCCGAGGTCACGAGCTGGACCCGGGCGCTGTGGGGCTCGAGCACCTTCGAGAGGGTGCGCGCGGTGTAGAACCCGCCGAACCCGCCGCCCGCGATCACGACGTTCCAGGCCATCGATGGAGGTTAACGGGCGCGGCGCCCGGGCCTCGGGGCGCGCTCAGTCCCGCGCGAGCGTCAGCGCCGCCCATTCGCCGCTGTGGCGCCGCGCGCGCTCGCGCAGCCCGAGTGCGCCGAACGCGCCCGCGATCTCGTCGGCCTCGCCGTGGAGCAGCCCG
>NZ_DASYJG010000080.1:0-31263 GCF_035996765.1 Baekduia sp. | reverse complement strand
ACCTCGCCGATCGACGCGCGGTCCTTGAGGGCGGCGCGAATGGGTGGGAGGAGGTTGTCGCTCCCTTCGGCCGCCTCACGCAACTCCTGCAGGCGCGTGTCCGTGAGCGCCTGGTCGCGGCCGGCCTTGAACGCCTTCAGGCGCTCGAGCTGCTCGCGCTCGGACTCCGGGTCGACCGACAGGATCTCCTCGACCTCGGCGCTGTCCTCGACGTAGTCGTTGACGCCGACCACGATGTCCTGATTGAGGCGGTAGCGCTCGTGGTAGCCGAAGGCCGACTCCTCGATCTCGGTCTTGATGAACGCGATCGCGTTGACCGAGCCGCCCTGCTCGTCGACCTTCTCGATCAGCGCCCAGGCGCGCTTCTCGATCTCCGCCGTCAGCGACTCGACGTAGTAGGAGCCGGCGAACGGGTCGACCGTGTCGGTCGCGCCGGATTCGTGCGCGATCACCTGCTGGGTGCGCAGCGCGAGCTTGGCGGCGCGCTCGGACGGGAGCGCGAGCGCCTCGTCATAGCCGTTGGTGTGCAGCGACTGCGTGCCGCCGCAGACGGCGGCGAAGCCCTGCAGCGCCACGCGCACGACGTTGTTGAGCGGCTGCTGGGCGGTCAGCGTGACGCCGCCGGTCTGCGTGTGGAAGCGCAGCATCTGCGACTTGGGGTTCTTGGCCCCGAAGCGGTCGCGCATGATGTGCGCCCACATCCGCCGGGCGGCGCGGAACTTCGCGACCTCCTGGAAGACGTTGTTATGGCCGTTGAAGAAGAAGGCCAGGCGCGGGGCGAAGTCGTCGACCGCGAGGCCGGCGTCGACGGCCGCCTGCACGTAGGCGATGCCGCTGCTCAACGTGAACGCGACCTCCTGGACGGCGCTGCAGCCCTTCTCGCGGAAGTGATAGCCCGAGATCGAGACCGTGTTCCACTTCGGGATGTTCTCCTTGCAGTAGGCGAACAGGTCGGTCGTCAGGCGCATCGTCGGCACCGGCGGGTAGATGTAGTTGCCGCGCGCGATGTACTCCTTGAGCACGTCGTTCTGGGTGGTGCCGCGCAACTGCACCGACGGCACGCCCTGCTCCTCGCCGACCAGTTCGTAGAGCAACATCAGCACGGCGGCGGGGGCGTTGATCGTCATCGACGTCGACACCTGGTCGAGCGGGATGCCGTCGAACGCGGTGCGCATGTCGTCGATCGTGTCGATCGCGACGCCGGTGCGGCCGACCTCGCCGAGACAGCGCGGGTTGTCGGAGTCCAGGCCGAGCTGCGTGGGCAGGTCGAAGGCCATGCTCAACCCGGTACCGCCCTTGGACAGCAGGTAGCGGTAGCGCTCGTTGGACTCCTTGGCGCTCGCGTAGCCCGCGTACTGGCGCATCGTCCAGAACTGCTTGCGGTACATCTCGCGGTGCGGCCCGCGGATGTAGGGGAACTCGCCGGGCTCGCCGAGCTCCAAGTTGGCCGGAACGTCGTCGGCCGTGTAGAGGTTCTTGACCTCGATGCCGGAGTCGGTGAAGCGCCTGGGGTCGTCCGGGCCCACGATGGGCGCGACCGTCAAGCGCTCCTCTGCAGGAGTCGTCGCCATGCCCTGAAGGTTACGGCGACGACCCCTGCAGTGGCGCTGTGCCTAGGAACAGACCTTGATCTTCGAGCTGATCGACTTGGTCGGCGACTTGCCCTTGGTCACCTTGACGTAGGCCCGCGCCTTGACGGTGATCGTCGAGCCGGCCTTGGTGCCGGCCTTGACCTTCAGCGTCTGCGTGAACGGCGCCTTCTTGTCGATCTTCACGCGCTTGGAGCCGATGTAGAAGTCCGCGCGGCGGACCTTGACGAACTTGTTGCCCTTGCGCTTCTGCTTCTTCCAGGTGAGCGTGACCTTGAAGGTCGAGCCGGCCTTGACGCAAGAGTTCGGCACGCCGAAGCTGATCTTTGCGCCAGGCACCGAGGCGGTCGTGGTCTTGACCGGGTTGACCGGCGGCGGCGCCTTGACCACGGGCGGCGCGGTGACGTTGACGGTCAGGCTCGCGGTCGCGGCGTTGCCGGCGAGGTCCTTGAAGCTCACCGACACGAGGTAGAAGCCCGGTGACGGGAACGTGAGCGTCGCCGGGTTGCCGGACGCGGCCGGGACGCCCGTCGCGCTCCACGCGAAGCCCGCCGGGTCGATGCCGCTGCCGCTGCCGCCCGCGTTGTCGGCGACGTTGGCGGTGTAGGTCGCCGGGGTGCCGGCGACCACGGTCGTCGCGCCGGTCACGGTGCCCGCTGGGGCGACGATGTCGGGGATCGTCGTGGCTTGGCTGGTGGTCAGCAGGCGGCCGCCGCGACCGCCGATGACGGCGTTCGTGGCGTCGAGCTTGTCGGCCGCGAGCCAGTCGTTGGTCGCATCGGCGCCGTCGGCGCGCTGGAAGTACGCGTTGCGGCCGTCGTTGTCGACCAGGATCGCGCCGCCGTTGCCGACGGCCAGCGCCGAGCCGCCCGCGATCGCGACGTCGTTGAGGCCGCTCAGCGTGTCGCCGTCGCCGGCGAAGTAGTCCGGCCTGAGCGCCCAGCTGGCTCCGCCGTCCTCGGTGCGGCCGAACTGCAGGCTTCCGTCGCAGCGGTCGACGGTGAACGCGCGGTTGGGGTTGTCGAAATCCAGTGCGAGTTGCGGGTGATGGTCAAAGCAGTTGACGCCGCCGTCGAAATGCGGTGCCGAGGAGGCCAGCCCGTTGGAGGAGATGTAGATCGTGCCGAAGTCGTCGGCCACGAACCAGACCAGGTCGGAGCCCGGGAAGGCCTTGACGTCGGTGAGCGGATCGCCGTCGGTGCTGACGAAACACGTGCCGTCCGTCTGGCGGCTGACGTCGAGCCAGCTGGTGCCGCTGTTGGTGGTCTTGAGCACCACGCCGAGATCTGCGGGGATCGCGTAGGCCACGGTGTTGCTGGCCCACGACACGGCGTTGATATTGCCCACGGGCGTGAAGTCCCGTGTGGGGGATGGCGTGCCGAAGCAGGGGGTGGGTTGCGTGTAGCTCGTGGCGGCCAGCGACTTGACGGCCCAGGAGTCGCCACCGTTGGTGCTGACCAGCAGCCGGCCGTTGCTCGCGGCGGCCAGGCCGATGGTCCCGGCCGGGTTGAAGGCGATGTCGTTGATCGAGAACCCGGGGTTGGTGGACTTGACGGACCCGTTCTTGAGGATCTGCCCCGACGCCGTGCCGTAGACCAGCGTGCTCGCGTTGACCTGGTCGACGGCGGTGATGTTGGCGGTGGTGCCGGAGACGACCGGCGCCCAGATCCCGGCCGAAGCCGTTGCCGGGACGATGGCCAGGGCGCCGGCCGCGATGGCGGCGAGCCGGATGAGGTGGTGTTGGGCCTTCATGGCGCGCGAGCTTACGCGGCGCTCCGGCGACTTCTCGGGCAGACGTCCACCAGCGGCGCCCGCTCCCTACTGTTTGCTCGGTGAAGGTCAGCATCAGGCTCTTCGCCGGGCTGCGCGAGCGGGCAGGGCGTGACGAGCTGGAGCTCGAGCTGCCCGACGGGGCGCGGGTCGCCGATGCGCTGGCTGAGGTCCAGCACCTGGCGCCGGGCGTCTCTCTCGTGCTGGCCGTCAACCGCGAGTACGCCGATGCCGACGTCGTGCTGCAGGCCGGCGACGAGCTGGCGGTCGTCCCGCCGGTCAGCGGCGGCGCGGTCCTCGACGGCCCGCTGTCGCTCGAGGCGGTCGCAGCGCGGGTGCAGGACCCGCGGGCCGGCGCGGTCGTGACCTTCAGCGGCACCACGCGCGAGGTCGCGTTCCTGGACTACGAGGCCTACGTCGAGATGGCGGCGGCGCGGATCGACGCGATCGTCGCCGAGGCGGTCGAGCGTCATGGGCTTTGCCGGGCCGCAGCCGACCACCGCTACGGGCGCGTGCCGCTCGGTGAGGCGTCGGTCGTGGTGGCCGCCAGCGCGCCGCATCGCGGCGAGGCCTTCGCGGGCGCGCGCGAGATCATCGACCGGATCAAGGCGCAGGCGCCGATCTGGAAGCGTGAGGAGGGCGCGTGGAAGGAGGGGACGGTTCCGGCGCTGTCGTCGTCGCCCGCGGTCCTCGACGTTGCCGCGACGTCGCCCCCGGCGGTCGCGCCCACGATCCTCGACGTCGCCGTCGACGCGCGCCTCGAGCACGGCGCCCACGTCCTCGTCGTCCACGGTCAGGCCGAGGCCGAGGCGCGCGTCGGCTGGCTCGGCGGCCGCTTCCACCAGTTGCGCTGCGACGAGCCGCTGAAGGTCGTGAGCGGCGACATCCTGGAGATCCGGCGCCTGCGCGACGACGAGTTGCTCGGCGAGGCGACCGTCCTGGACGCTGACGCCGTCCGCCACGGACCGACCAACGACGCCCTCGTCCGCCTCGCGGCGCTCGAGCGTGGCGAGCAGCTCGGCGCCGACGCCGAGGTCGCGCCGCCGCCGCTGGACGCCGAGGCGCTCGCGCTCGAGCAGCGCTACGTCGCCGCCGGCGCGCAGCCGCCGCCCGACGCCGACCTCACGGCCAACGAGCGCGCCGCCCTCTTCGCGCTGCGCGAGGCCGGTCGCGTCGTCCTGCTCGAACGCGGCCGCCACGTCCACGTGGACTTCGCGGCCTAGCGTCCGGCCCCGGACGGTTCACGAGCCCGTCACGTTCGACCTGCGCCAGCTGGGAAAGGGAGGCGCGTGACTCGCATCCTTCTCGTCCTCCTCGCAGCGCTCGCCCTGACGGCTGCGCCCGCGCAGGCCCACCGCCACCACGGGCACGGTCCTGGCCATCACCACGGCCACCACCATCCGCCCAAGCCCCCGCGCACCGTCAACCTCCAGGTGCTCGGCGTCAACGACCTCCACGGCAACCTCGAGCCCACGCTCGTCTCCGGCCAGCCCGCCGGCGGCGTCGCGTTCCTCGGCTCCTACCTTGCCGCTGCCAAGGCCCAGGATCCCAAGGGCACGATCATCGCCCACGCGGGCGACACCGTCGGCGCCTCGCCGCTGATCTCATCCTGGTTTCACGACGAGCCCACGATCGAGGCCACCAACCTGATGGACTTCGACGTCGGCACGCTCGGCAACCACGAGTTCGACGAGGGCGCCACCGAGATGCTGCGCCTGATCCGCGGCGGCCACCGCGACGACGGCAAGCAGTTCAAGGACGGCGTCGACACGTCGGACCCGCACTTCCCCGGTGCGGACTATCCCTACGTGTCGGCCAACGTCACCTACGCCGACGGCGGCCGCTACGTCCTGCCGCCGTTCACCATCGTCAAGCGCGAGGGGATCCCGGTCGGGATCATCGGCGTCACGACGACCGAGACGCCGTCGATCGTCGTGCCCGACGCCGTCGCTCCCTTCACGTTCGGCGACCTCAGCGACGCGGTCAACAAGCAGGTCGCCGCGCTGCACCGCTTCGGCGTCCACACGATCGTCGTGCTCGCCCACGCGGGCGGCTTCCAGGATCCGGGCAAGGACCCCGCCGGCGAGATCCTCGACGAGACCAAGCAGATGGATCCCGACGTCGACCTCGTCGTCGCCGGCCACACCCACAGCTTCCTCAACACCAAGGTCCACAACGCGCTCGTCGTGCAGGCCTACAAGTACGGCACGGCCTTCGACAAGGTCACGCTGACGGTCGATCGCCGCACCCGCGATGTCACGGCATCGTCTGCCGACGTCGTGACGACCTACGACGCCGGCACCACCCCGGCGCCCGCGCTCGCCGATCTCGTCCAGACGTTCAAGGACCGCATCGCCCCGGTCGCGTCGCGCACGGTGGGCACCGCGGCGGCGCCCGCCACGCGCGACGCGACCGCGTCGGGCGAGAGCAGCCTCGGCGATCTGATCGCTGACGCTCAAGCCCATGAGACCGGCGCGCCGATCGCGCTGATGAACCCCGGTGGCATCCGCGCCGACCTCCAGGCCGGCCAGCTGACGTTCGCCGATCTGTTCGCCGTCCAGCCGTTCGACAACGGGCTGGTCTCGATGCAGCTCACCGGTGCGCAGCTCAAGGCCATCCTCGAGCAGCAGTTCCAGGACGCCGGCGACAAGATCCTGCAGGTCTCGGGGATCAAGGAGAGCTATGACCGCAGCCGCGCGGCGGGCGATCGCATCACGAGCCTGACGCTTGCCGACGGCACGGCCGTGGATCCGGCGGCGAGCTACGCCGTGGCCGCCAACAGCTTCCTGGCCACGGGCGGCGATGGCTTCACCGTGTTCAAGGACGGCACGGGCGTGACGTCGTTCGGCACCGACGTCGCCGCGTTCGAGCACTACGTCGAGGACCTGCCGCAGCCGTTCGCGATCCCGGACCCCGCGGCCGCCCCACGGATCACCCGCACCGGCTGACCGCCCGTCGAGCCTGGCCCGGGGGGCGGGGAGAACCCCGTCCTCGGGCTAGGTCGGCGCCACCGGGATCTGGCTACGCTCTGACCCATGGCTACCTGTCTGGTCACCGGCGGCGCCGGCTTCCTCGGCTCGCATCTGTGCGACGAGCTGCTGCGTCGCGGCAACCGCGTCATCTGCGTCGACAACCTCGAAACCGGAACGCTCACGAACATCGAGCACATCCGGGTCCCGGAGTTCACGCTCCTGCACAAGGACATCGTGGAGCCGTACTTCGTCGACGAGCCCGTCGACTTCGTCTACCACCTCGCCTCGCCGGCCTCCCCGATCGACTACCTGCGCCTGCCGCTGCAGACGCTGAAGGTCGGGTCGCACGGCACCCACCACACGCTTGGGCTGGCCAAGGCGCATCGCGCCCGCTTCCTGATCGCCTCGACCTCGGAGGTCTACGGCGACCCGCAGGTCCACCCGCAGCCCGAGAGCTACTGGGGCCACGTCAACCCGATCGGCCCGCGCGGCGTCTACGACGAGGCCAAGCGCTACGCCGAGGCGCTGACGATGGCTTACCACCGCCAGCAGGGCGTCGACACGGCGATCATCCGCATCTTCAACACCTACGGCCCGCGCATGCGCCCCAACGACGGCCGCGCGATCCCGACCTTCCTGCGCCAGGCGCTGACCAGCAAGCCGATCACGGTCTTCGGCGACGGCAGCCAGACCCGCTCGTTCACCTACGTCGACGACCTGATCCGGGGCATGATCGCCCTGCAGGAGTCCGGGTACCACGAGCCCGTCAACGTCGGCAACCCCAACGAGTTCACGCTGCTGGAACTCGCCGAGGCCGTCATCGACATCACCGGTTCCAGCTCGGAGATCGTCTACGAGGCGCTCCCGACTGACGACCCGAAGATCCGCCAGCCGAACATCGACCTGGCCAAGCAGATCCTCGGATGGGAGCCCACCGTGGCGCTGCGGGAAGGCCTGCAGCGCACGCTCGACGAGTCTGGCGTAGACGTGCTCGTCGGCGCCGCGCGATAGCGTCAAGGGTTCTGGGCCTCCTGGCCCAGTGCCCTGCAACGCCTTTCGCATGACAAACCCGCGACATCTGCCACCCTCACCCGTTGAGGAACGGAAGATGCCGAACGCGAACCCCGCAGATCTGGGGAGCGTGGACCTGCCACCGCTGGATGTGCCGCTGCCCGACCGGGACATGCGCTCCAAGCGACCGCCGGTCCTGAGCTTCCTGCTGCGGTGGTCGACCCTTCGGCGGGCCGCGCGTGTCCTCTCGCTGCTGGCGCTGGATCTCGGCGCGATCATCCTCGCGATCTTCACCGCCCTGTGTTTAAAGGCGGTGGTGCGCGATGCGTGGGATCCGCACGTCTCCTGGGAGCAGTCCAAGGACTACGTGCCGTTCGCGTTCCTGGTCGCCTCGCTGCTGTTCGCGCGCTCAGGGCTGTACGCGGAGCGCTCACAGCGCCCCGGCCTGACGCGGATCGTCGCCTCGCTGTTTCAGACGACGCTCGTGGCGCTGATCTTCGCTGTCGTCAACGGTGAGGAGTTCTCCAGCTACTACATCTTCTACGGCACGCTCTTCTTCTCGGTCGCCTACGTGTCGACCGCGCGCTTCGCCTACGAGCAGGCGACGGGCGCGCTGCTCAGCGCCGCCGGCTACAAGCGCCGCGCGATCCTCGTCGGCACCGGTGAGCAGATCGAGGCCGTCGCGCACGCGCTGCAGGCTTCTGGTGGACACAGCCCGGTCCAGGTCATCGGCTTCATCTCGCTGACGCCGCGGCCCGACAACGGCCTGCGCTCGCTGGGGCCGCTGGAGGAGATCGGTGACATCGTCTCCGCGCACAAGGCCGACGAGGTCATCATCGCCGACCCGGCCTTCCCCCAGCAGCAGGCCGTCGAGTTGGTTGACACCTGCCACCAGCGCGGCGTGGTCGTGCGGATCGCGCCATCGACGATGGAGATCCTGATCCATCGCGCGGAGTTCGTCCCGGGCCAGTCGGTGCCGCTCTTCGAGCTCAAGCCGCCGGTCTTCGACGGCATCGACTTCGCGATGAAGCGCACGTTCGACGTCGCGGTCTCCACGATCCTGCTGGTCGCGCTGAGCCCGCTGCTGGTGCTGACCGCCGCGGCCGTGCGGCTGACCTCGCGCGGGCCGATCTTCTACCAGTCGTGGCGCCCGGGCATCGGCGGCGTGCCGTTTCCGTGTCTGAAGTTCCGGACGATGTACCACGACGCCGATCGTCGGCAGGCCGAGCTGGAGGAGAGCAACGAGGCCTCGGGCGCGCTCTTCAAGATGCGCCACGATCCGCGCGTGACGAAGGTCGGCCGCCTGCTGCGGCGCTTCTCGCTCGACGAGCTACCACAGCTCATCAACGTCCTGCGCGGCCAGATGTCGCTCGTGGGTCCGCGCCCGCTGCCCCAGCGCGACTTCGACCGACTCGAGGACTGGCACAAGAAGCGCTACCTCGTGCTGCCCGGTATCACGGGCCTCTGGCAGGTCTCCGGCCGCTCGGACCTCGACTTCGACGACCTCGTGCGGCTCGACTTCCTCTACCTGGAGCGTTGGTCGGTCTTTCTCGACCTGACGATCTTGGTGAAGACCGTTCCCGCAGTTTTTACCCGCCGCGGCGCGTTCTAGGCCTGCGGCGAGCCGTCGGCCGCGTCGTCGCCCAGCAGCAATGCGGGGTGCGCATGCAGTGTCAGCGGGCCGTCGTATTCGATGGCGACATGGATGTGGAGGCCGGGGCGTAGGGGCTTGAGGCCCTTGGGGCCGATGCGGACGCGGACGAAGGTGCTGCCGCGGTCGACGGCGCCGGTGGTGCGGCCGAGGCGGACGCCGGCGCGGCTGATCGTCACGCGGACCGGCACGTTGGCGACGGCCAGCATCTCCACGTCGATCCCATGGGCGGCACGTTGCAGCGTCGCGGTCCGGAAGGCGAGCGGCGGGGGCGGTGCGGGCGGCGGCGGCTGCTGCCAGAGCACGCCGCCGATGCTAGATGCTGCGCAGCAGCGCGTCACCCACGAAGCCGCCCGGGCGGACACCCGGAGGGACGGCCCAGAGGCCGGAGCCGACGTGCTTGATGTACTCGTTGAGCGCGTCGTGGGAGCCGAGGCGGTTCTGCAGCGCGATGAACGCCTTGGGGTCGCGCATGTAGGCCAGGAAGAAGAGGCCGGCGTCGAGTTCTCCGAGCGACTCCAGGCCGTCGGTGAACGAGTAGCCGCGGCGCAGGATCGCGATGCCGTCGTTGGTCTCGGGATGGGCGAGGCGCACGTGGCTGTCGACGGGCAGCGTCTTGGGCTTGAGCGTCTGGAACTCGTCGGTGCCGCCGATCGGCGCGCCGAGCACCTTCGTGCGCCCGATCGTCTTTTCCTGGTCGCCGAGCGCCGCGCGGTCCCAGACCTCGATCAGCATCCGGATGCGGCGCGCGACGAGGTAGGAGCCGCCGCGCAGCCAGGCGGGCTCGTCGGCGCGGCTGCCGACCCAGACGTGGTCGGCCAGCGCCTTGGCGTCCTCGAGCTTGATGTTGGCCGTGCCGTCCTTGAAGCCCATGAGGTTGCGCGGCGTGGCCTGCGCGCGGCTCGTGGTCGAGGTGCGGCCGAAGCCGAGTTGCGACCAGCGGACGGTGACCAGGCCGCGGCCGATGCGCGCGAGGTTGCGGACGGCGTGGAAGGCGACCTGCGGATCGTTGGCGCAGGCCTGGACGGCCAGGTCGCCGTCGCTGTTGTCGCGGTCCAGCGCGTCGCCGGGCAGGTCGGGCAGCGGCGTGAGCGCCGCCGGCTTCTGGGGCGCGAGGCCGAAGCGCTCGTCGAAGAGCGACGGGCCGAAGCCGACGGTGACGGTCAGGTTGGCGGGCGTGAGGTCCAGCGCCTCGCCGGTGTCGTCGGGCGGGGCGAGCTGGGCGCCTGCAGCGCCGGTGCCGATCGGCTGGCCGCCGGCCATCGTGGCCGCGGCGGCCGTCCACTCCTTGAGCAGATCGCGGAGCTGGGTGGCGGTGGTGCCGTCGGTGACGTCGAAGGCGGCGAAGTGCAGGCGATCCTGGGCGGGCGTGGCGATGCCGGCCTGGTGCTCGCCGTGGAAGTCGACGATGTGGCTGTCGCCGCGGGGCGCGGAGTCGTCGCCCTCTTGACCGGCCGCGTAGCCGACGCCGGCAGCTGCGGCGACCGCGGCGGCGGCGCCGCTGGAGGCGAGAAGTGCGCGTCGGGTGAGGGCCATGGTGTTTGGGCGCCCTGATTAGGGCGCCCAAACATGCTAGCTCCTACGGTCTGCCGAGCACCGTCAGGGCTTGACCACCATGAAGAAGATCGCGACCAGGACGAGGGCGCCGAGGGTGGTCTCGGTCGCCAGGTAGATCCGGTAGACGCGGTCGTACTCGGCGCCGAAGACGACCGTTTCGCCGCCGGCATCAATGTCGGCGCGAGCCAGTTCGGAGAGCTCCTTGGTCCACTTCACGATGCCGCCACCGGCGATGGCGATGATCGCGATGATCGTCACGCCGACCATCACCCAGGACTCACCCCACAGGTGGTCCTTGGTGGCCATGTAGACGCCGAACGCGAACAGCGCGACGGTGCCCGGACCGGTGAGCGCGATGGACAGGCGGTGCTGGATGTCGTGCACGCCGGGCAGCGTGCGCGGGTGGTTGCGGCGCAGGTAGGGGATGACCAGCGGGTAGCCGAACGGCAGGCCGTAGGCGGCGAAGGCGGCCATGACGTGCAGGGCCTTGATCACCAGGTAGAACGTGACGGTGCCGGTCATGCGACGACCGGGCCGGAGGGGGTGTGACGACGACGGTTCTCAGACATCAGGATTGCTCCAAATTAGGTAGATCGCTCTAGCGGGACGCTAGCTATCCTGGACGCAGATGTCGACCCCCACCCGTCAGCGCATCGTCGAAGCCGGCGCCGAGCTCTTGCGCGTCAAGGGCTACACCGGGACGGGCGTCAAGGAGATCGTGGCTGCCGCCGAGGCGCCGTTCGGCTCGCTCTACCACCACTTTCCGGGCGGCAAGGAGCAACTCGGCGAGGCGGTGATCCGTTGGTCTGGCGCAATGTACGGCCAGCTCGGGCCGCTGATCTTCGACGCGGCGCCCGACGTCGTCACCGGCGTGCGGATGTTCTTCGCGGGTGCGGCCGAGCATTTGGAGGAGACCGGCTGGACCGACGCGTGCCCGATTGCGACGGTGGCGCTGGAGGTCGCGTCGACCAGTGAGCCGATGCGGCTGGCGACGGCCGAGGTGTTCACGTCGTGGATCGACGGGTTGGCGCCGCGGTTTGCGGCGGCGGGGTTGGACGATGAGCGTGCCCGTGAGCTGGCGATGGCGATGATTTGCGGGCTGGAGGGGGCGTTCGTGCTGGCGCGGGCGTGGCGGTCGCAGGAGCCGCTTCATGTTGCGGGGGAGGTTGTGGCGCGGGCGCTGGAGGAGGCGCTGGGCGCGGCGGTGGCGTGAGGGCGCTCGTTGTTCATGGCGGTCCGCGGTGCGGGCTTGCGTGGCGCACCCACGGCGCTCAGCGCGCGCCGTGGTCGGGGTGCGTTGTGGGGTTCGGCGGCACCGAGGGGAGTGAGCAGTAGTCGGGCCTCGGGGCGCCTGATGTCGTCCGCCGGCGCCTGGGCGCGGGTGGTTCGCGGCGCCTAGTGAGGTCCGGGGCGTTTCGTGGTGACCTATTCACCACCAGGCGACCCGGACCGACGCTTCGGACCCGAAACGCGGGTTCGGGTCGAGTTGACGTGGACTGTGCCGGTCAACTCGACCGGGACCGATCGCTCGGCCCCGGATCATGCCCAGTGGGCACGTTGCCCGGGAATAACCACGTCAACGTACCCGGGACCTCGCCACGAGCGTGGCGAATCGCCCACGACCCCGAGAATCCTCACGCGGAAGGCCGAGGGAGCCGCGAGCCCTGACCGCTCCTCACTCCTTCGCCGCCGCCAAACCACGCCGCGCACCCCGACCACGGTGCGCGCGGAGCGCCGCGGGTGCGCCACGCAAACCCCACCCGCGGACGGCCACCGACAAACGCGCCCTAAGTCCTAAGCCCTAAGTCCTAAGTCGCCGCCCCATCATGCAACCCACGCCGACGCTCCTCGGCCCGATTCCCCGGAAGCAACTCCATCAACAAGTCCTCGACCCGGTCGGCGTAGAGATCGGCGCCGAACCGCGCCGCGTGCTCGCGTGCCGCCGCGCCCATCGCCTCCCGCTGCTCCAGCACGCGCAACACCGCGACGGCCAAAGCAGCGGTGTCGCCCGGCTCGACGAGCGCGCCGGTCACGCCGTCCACGACGAGTTCGGGCAGGCCGTCGACGCGGGTGGCGACGACCGGCGTCCCGGCCGCCATCGCCTCGGCGACGACGGTCCCGAACGGCTCCTGACGCGAGGGCAGGACCAGCACGTCGAGGTGGCCGAGGATCCCGGCGGCCTCGGCGACGCGGCCGACGTGGTCGACGTTGGCCGACGCGCGCACGGCCGTTGCGTAGTCAGACTCCTCGTCCTCGTAAGGATCGTCGCCGACGATCACGACGCGCACATCCGGCCGCGCAGCACGGATCGCCGGCGCGGCCTTGACCAGATCGAGCGCGCCCTTGCGCGGGATCAGCCTGCCGACGAAGCCGACGACCGGGCCAGTCCCGCCGTTGCGCGCCGGCCACGGGGCAGGCACCGGCGCGGCGTCCAGTTCGACGGGACAGCCGATCACGTGCACGTCGAGGGGATCCAAACGGCCGCCGACGGCCTTGGAGTCGGCCAGCACCAGATCGGCGCCATGCCAGTGGCGCGGCACGCGCTCGACGATGTCATGGACGTGCAGGACCGTCGTGTGCCCGCGCAGCGCGGGCAGCAGCCGGCCGGCGACCGTGCCGTTGAGATAGGTGATGTCGGCGTCCTTGGAGAGCTTGCGCGCTCGTGGCCAGGAGGCGACCGCGCGGGCGCCGGCGCCCTGCTCCAGGCCCCCGACGGCCAGCGGCTCCCAGGGCCAGCCGGCGTCGGCCAGGGCCGGTGCCTCCGCGCTGCCCGGTGAGGTCAGCGCGATCTCCCAGCCACGTGCCTCCAGGCGGCGCAGGAGCCGCAGGAGCCCGATCTCGGGACCTCCCGGACGGTCGACCTGGCAGACGGCGAGGAGCCGCATTGGCCGCCCGTCTAACCCTTCTTGCGATGCTTCTTGGCCTCGCGCGTGGCCTTCGCCTGAGCCTGGCGGTCGGCCTTCGCCTGGGCTTGGGTCTGCAGCAGACGCAGCGCGGCGAGGTAGTCCTGTGCGCCGGTCGGGGACTTCGGATCGAGATAGAGCGCGGGACCGAGCAGCCGCAGCGCGAGCTTGGGGTTGTTCTCCTGGTCGACGGCAAAGCGCGACAGGTACTCCCAGGTCTGCGGGTTGGACGGCTGGCGGCGGATCGCCTCGACCAGCGCGACGCGGGCGCGGTCGGGATGGTGGGCGCTGGTCTCGACCAGCGCGCGGGTCAGCAGCGGATCGATCGACAGCGGGTTCTGGTCGCCGGCCTTCTCGGTCAGCGCGACGGCCTCGGCGTAGGAGGCCGGGCCGGGCGCGATCGCGAGCGCGTCGTTGTCGGAGTCGACCGAGCGCAACGGCTGCCACGCCGCCCAGCCGGCGAGCAGCCCGAGGGCGAGCGCGGCACAGGCCAGCGCGACGTTCGGCGGCTGGCGCAGGCCCTGGGCCACCCGTGCGCCGAGCATCCGCGCATCCGGTGCGGGCTCGTCCAGCGGTCCGCGCCCGGCGACCCAGCCCGCGGCAACGAGCGCCATGACGGCGGTGCCGGGAACGAACCAGGTCCAGTCGACGAACGAGTGCACGCCGAAGACCAAGACGACGGTCGCCAGCGTGGCCATCGCGACGTGCTCGGGGCCGAAGCTCACCCGGGGGTCGAGTCCGCGTGCGCCGGCCTGCGGCGCTGCGCGGCGCGCGAAGGCCGGCAGCCGCCAGCCGAGCGTGCGGCCCGTCGCGCCGATCCACGCGACCAGCAGCAGCAGGCTCACCAGCAGGCCGAAGAGCCCAAGGTCGGCGGCGGTCTGGACGGCGTAGCCATGCGCGTGGCGCACCGCGAGGTTGTCGGTCCGGTAGCGCAGGCGCGCGGTCGCATACGCACCCGCGCCGACGCCCTGCCACGGATGGGCCCGGAAGATCTTGATCGACTCGTCCCAGTAGCGGGCCCGGACGCTGCCGACCGACGTCAGCCGGCTCGGATCGTTGAGGACCTGTGTCTGGTCGTTGGGATCGGTGAGCGACTTCCACCCGCTGGAGATCGTCCCGCCCAGGCCCTTGGACGACATCGCCAGCGCGATGACCAGGATCACCGGGACCAGCGCGAGGCCGACGATGATCGTCGCGCCCGCGCGCTTGCGGGCCGGCTCTGACGGTGCGCGCCGCGCGGCGGCGAAGCCCAGCGCCAGGCCGGCGGCCAGCAGCACGAGCACCATGATGAGCACCGCGACACCGAGCTCATGGCCCGAGGTCGTGCGCTCGTCGATCGGCACACCGTCCTTGGTCAGCGTGTCCTGCGCGAAGACCCAGCCGCTGACGACCAACGCGCCGACGGCCCCCACGGCGAGGACCGCGACGCCGCGTAGCCGCAGCGGCACGACCACGAACCAGAACGCGCAGCCGACGGCGACCGCCAGCAGCGAGCCGCGCGAGTAGGCCAGCAGGACGGTCAGCAGCAGGATCCCCATGATGGGGTAGGCCAGCGCGCTGATCGCCGCGTGGCCCGAGCGGCGCGCGCCGAGCCAGAGCGTCGGCGGCACGCCGAGTGCCGCAGTGAGGCCGACGGCGTTCCAGTAGCCGAACGGCTCGCGCAGCCGCGCGTAGACCTCGTCGGAGGCCAATGCACCGGGAAAGACCTTGGTGAGGATCGCCCAGACGCAGATCACGAACGTCGCGGTGCAGAGCGCGCCGAGCAGCCCGCTCCACCACGCTCCGACGGTTCGTGACAGGGTCACCGCACCCGCGAAGACCAACAGGTAGGAGAAGGTCCGGTTGGCTTCCAGCCAGGAGTCCGACGGCTGGATCGACCAGGTGATCGACAGCGCGGTGACGCCGGCCAGGACGGCGAAGAGGCCGATCGTGATCCCGCCCCACCAGCGGCGGGCGCTGACGGCCAGCGCGGCGAGGGCGGCGAGCACGCCGCCGACGACGTCGAGGGTGATCTCGACCTTGGTGGTCGGGTCCAGCGCGAGGCCGCCGCCGGCGCGGAGGCCGACAGCGGTCAGCGCGGCGGCGAGCGCCACGCCGAAGAGGAGCTCGGGTCCCGGCCGCCGTAACCGGCGGGGCCGGTCCGCGCTCAGGAGACGTGGATCAGGCGGGGCGGCGACTGTGGACAAGGCGTCTGGTTCCCAAGCCGGCGGCGCTCAGGCCGCCGATGGTCAGCAAGGCGAGGATGGCGAGCAGCGGCGTCGGCAGGTCGGCCACGCCGTTGGACTTCGCGCCGCCGAGCGCGCTGGGGTCGATCGGACGGCCGTCGACCTCGACCGGCGCGTCGCCCGAGGCGATGGCCTTCTTGAAGCTCGCGCGCTCCGCGGGCGTCGCGGTGTCCAGCGGATTGCCGGCGGGTGGCGCCGCGGTACCGGTGTCGCCGTTGCCGCCGCCCGAGCTGCCGGTTCCCGTGCCGACGCCGCCACCACCCCCGGAGGTGGTCCCGCCGCCTCCGCCGCCTCCGCCCGAGGACTTGCCGCCGCCGCCCAGCTGCGCGCGCTGGATCTGGCTGCGGCAGTCGCTGTACTCGTCGAGGTCGGCAGGCAGGTTGGCGAGCGCCTGCGCGTAGTCCTTCTGGGAGTAGTGGCCGTCCAGGGTGCCGTCCGCGCAGTCCGTGAACAGGGCCTTCGTGCTCGCGTGCGCGAGGCCCGGCGCGGCGAGCGCGAGCAGGAGGGCGAGGGCGGTGGCGATCCGGAGGCGGAGGCGCAAGGTCTTACGCGGGCCTCCGTCGTGACGATCGTGATGGAGCTGGAGTCCCTGCTGAGCGGACACGTTACCTGTCCCCTTCCTGGCTCGCGCCCACGCTCACCAATGCCGAGGAGACGCCGGCGGCCCACGCGTCGAACGTGAAGGCGGCGGCATCCTGTGCGGCGGCGGCGCCGAGGCGGGCCCGCAGAGCGGGATCCTCGCGCAGCCTGCGCAGCGCGCCGGCGAGCGCGGCGGTGTCCCCGGCGGGGACGACCAAGCCGTTGCGCTCGTGGCGCACGAGGTCTCCGGCGGCGGCGCCGACGGCGGTGGTGGCGATGACGGGCAGTCGTTGGTGCATGGCTTCGTTGGCCACCAGCCCCCAGGGTTCGAGGAAGTCGCGGGTGGTGATGGCCGACATCACCAGGACGTCTGCGCCGGCATAGAAGTTGCGCAGCGTCGTCGGATCCAGGCGGCCGGCGCGATGGACCCCGGGCGATGGTGGGCCGTGTTCGCTCTCCGTTTCCCCTAGGAGGGTGAGCGCCTCCGTGGGTGGTCCGAACTCTGACAGGCGCCAGGCGTGCTGGAGCTCCGGGATTCCCTTGTAGCGCGCGGGGCGGCCGACGTTGAGCGCGACGAACTCGGCGCCGTCTGGCCGGGTGGCGCGGGCGGCGGCTGGGTCGACGGTTGCCGACCAGAAGGCGACGTCGACGGCCTGGGGCGCGACGTGGACGTTGCGCGCACCGCGCTGAGAGACGAACGCGCTGACGTGTGGTCCGTAGGTGATGGTCGCGTCGGCGCGGCGGTAGAGCGTGCGCAGCAGCGGCGTGCCGGCGATGGTGAAGACGGCGGTGCGCGGGTGGGCCCAGAGCGCGGTCCAGAGCAGGAAGGGGACGCGCGCGCGGCGGGCACCGGCGAATGCCGCGGGGAGCGCGGTGCGGCCTGCGGTTCCGGCGATGACCGCGCGGTAGCGGCCCGAGGCGGCCAAGGTGTAGGCCTCGCGCTGGCTGATGGCGCGGTGGGGGATGCCGGGGTCCTCGACGCTCGTGGTGGCGTGGTGGGAGCGCCCGCCGAAGAGCGCGAGCTCGAGGTTCTCGCGGTGGTGGAGGGCCTGGAAGGCCCCGGCGCGATCCGGGGCGACGAGGTTGGTGATCAGCAGGACCGGCCGCGCGTCGGCGCTCATCCGCTGACGGCCTCTTCGTAGGCCGCGACGGTCGCGGCGCCGCAGGCGTCCCAGGTGAAGTGCGCGGCCACGGTCGCTTGGGCGGCCGCGCCGATCCGCGTGCCCCAGTCGGCGTCGAGCAGGTGATCGATCTCGCGCGCCAGCGCCTCGGGGTCGGCGGGCGGCACGAGGCGCATCCCGTGGCCGAGGCTGGCGATGTCCTCCGGGCCGGGCTCGCCGCGCGAGCCGATCGCCGGCAGGCCGGCCGCCATCGCCTCGACGTAGGCCACGCCAAAGGCCTCATCGGTTGAGGGCATGACGAAGATCGAGGCGTCGCGGCCGCGTTTGAGCGCCTCCTCATGCGGCAGCGGGCCGGTGAACTCCACGCGCTCGGTGAGCCCCAGCTGACGGGCGGTCAGCGCGAGCGCGTCGCGCTCCGGGCCGTCGCCGATCAGCCGGTAGCGCAGGTCGGGGCGGCGGTCGCGCAGGATCCACATCGCGCGCAGGACGTCGGCCTGGCGCTTGCGGGCGATCAGTTGGCCGACGGTGACCAGCGTTGGCGCGGCGGGCGGGCGGCGCTCCATCGGGATCAGGTCGGTGCCGAGATGGACGATGCGCGTCGTCCGCGCGCCGAGGTCGTGACAGGCGCGCTCGATCCCCATCGAGTTGGCGAGCACGATCCGCGCGGCGCGGAAGGCGCGCTCCACGCGGGTCCGACCGGCAGGCGTGCGGGCGGTGTGGAAGACGTCGCCGCCGTGCTCGGAGATGACCATCGGCGTCCGGTCGCGCGTGTGCAGCAGCGCGTCGGCGGCCGGGACAGCGTAGTGCGCGTGAAGCACGTCATAGGAGAACTCGCGGCGGATGCGGCGCAACTCGAGCGCGAGGCCGGGCGCGGCGAACGCGCCCCAGTGCGCGTAGCTGCGCCCCCGCGGCGGGGAGACGAACTTCAGGTAGCGGACGTCGAGCCCGTCGAGTTGTTGATGTCCTGGTTGGCTGAGCGCGGCGCGCCACGCGTCGGGCTCGCGGAAGCGCGCAGCGGGCGCGATCGGGCGGTGCAGGACGACGACGCGCACCTCGGCGCCGTGGTCGCGGGCGGCGAGCGCCTGGCGGTGGGCCCAGATGCCGAGCGCCGGATCGGCGACGCGCGGATAGAACTCGGCGACGACTAAGACCTTCAAGGGCGGAGCCTC
This sequence comes from Baekduia sp., assembly GCF_035996765.1. Taxonomy (NCBI): domain Bacteria; kingdom Bacillati; phylum Actinomycetota; class Thermoleophilia; order Solirubrobacterales; family Baekduiaceae; genus Baekduia; species Baekduia sp. Next base: position 12,716 of record NZ_DASYJG010000080.1, on the reverse strand, counting down.
GCCCAGAGGGCTCGTTCCGCGGGCGCGAGCTCGCGCGGGCGCTCGCTCGCACGGCCGTCTAGGGACCAACCCCTATGCATTGCCGACCCTGTGCGTTGCCAGCGTGCGGACCTCGTCGCGGGCGACGTAGGGGCGGCCGTCGAGGAAGCGCCGCGCCTCGGCGGCGGCGGTCTCACGCGGGTAGTCGGAGGCGGCGGGCCGGATCGTGTGGCCGATGGGGGTGGCGTCGACGACGCCGATCGGCCAGCCGCGCTCCCGCGCGACGGCGCTCCAGTGCGCGTCCAGGCCCCAGCCCATCTTGAGCTCCTTGGGGAAGGGCAGCAGCGCGGCCGCGGCGGCGGCGTCAAACGCGGTGAGCGGGCCGATCTCGACGAAGTTCGTCTCGCGCCAGTCGCTGCCCGCGCGCCGGCGCGTCACGTCCCAGGCGGCATGGGAATGGCGGCGATGGGCGGGCTGGGCGAGGCGCAGGCCGCCGGCCTCGGCACAGGCGAGGAAGGTGTTCAAGAAGTCGCGCGGGAGCGCGACGTCGTCGTCGCTGACGAGGATCCAGTCGAAGCTCGCGAGCTCGTGGCGGGCCAGCAGCGCGTCGAGGTTCTCGAACTTGCCGAGGCCGGGTGCGGCGGGCCCGATGTCGATTGTCACGTCGTGGCGGGAGCGCAGCAGCTCGGCGCGGGCTTGGGCCATCACGTTGGGGACGTCGTGGCGCTCAACGCCGACGACGAGCACGCGGCGGCGCGGCGCGGCCGCCGTCGCGGTGCGCAGGCGGCGGGCCTTGGCCGGCAGCGCGGCGAGGTCGAGCAGCGCGTCGTGGGCGCGCAGCAGGCGGCCGCGCTTGCCGGCGACGTAGCCGCTGCGGCCCGAGAGGAAGTCGTCGACGCCGGCGGTGGCCGGCGGCGTGGGCGGCAGCGCGAGGCGCTCGTCGAGCAAAGAGCGCAGGCGACCGAGCGAATGAGCGGTGAGGATCGGCCCGTTGGCGCAGCGGAAGCGCGGGCCGTGCAGCGCGCAGCCGGCGAGGACGCGCAACTCCTCGCGCGGCGTGGGTGCGGTGTTCTTGAAGACGTCGAAGCGGCGCGACGCGCGGCCTCGACGGTAGGCGGCGCGGGACAGGGCGCTGATGCGCGCGTCGGCGCCGACACGGCGGTGGTCGAGCGCGGCGCCGGCGATGTAGCGCAGGCGGCCGCCGCCGGCCTTCAGCCGTGCCTGCCACTCCTGCTCGTCGCCGTAGAGCTCGCGGCCTTCGTCGAACGGGCCGGTGCGCTGCAGTGCGGCCCGGCGCACCGCCATGTTCGCGCCCCAAGCGTGGTCGCAGTCGCGATCCTGGGGGCCGAGGTCGAGATGGGTGATCGGCGGGTCTTCCCGGCCGCAGAAGGACAGATCGCGACCGTCGAAGCGGGCGAGGATCGGCCCGGTGAAGACGCCGACGTCGACCGGCTGGGACGCATCGGCGACGATCAGCGACGCGAGCCAGCCGGCGTGGACCTCGACGTCGTCGTCGACGTAGGCCAGCAGCGGCGCCGTCGTCTCGCGCGCGCCCGTGTTTCTGGCGGCGTTGAGCCCGAGCGAGCGATCGTGGGCGACATAGCGCGCACCGTGGCGCTCGGCGACCGCGCGGGTCGCGGCGCTGGGACCGTCGTCGACGACGAGCACGTCGGCGCCGAGCGCCTTGGCCTGGCCGACGATCGACGCGAGCGCGACATCGAGGTACGCGGGGCGCCCGGCGGTGGGGAGGATGACGGCTGCGGGCGCGGGCACTGGCCCGACGGACGTTAGTGGAGGAAGCTCCGGTGGCGAGCGACGCTTCTGACGCAGTGCGCGCATCCTCTGTCGCAGAGACATTGAGCCCTCATTGAGGGGTCTGACCCTCAACGAGGGCTCAATGAACTTTGCGTCGCTGTAGCGTCGCGCGCTCGTGATCCTCTTCTTGCACAACCGGTACCGCATGCACGGCGGTGAGGAGCGCGTGGTGGAGGACCTCGCGTGGCTCGTGCGCGAGCACCTGGGCGAGGAGGCCGAGGTGCTGGAGCGCGACAGCGCGGTGTTGGGACGGGCGCGGGCAGCTGCGGGGTTGCTGCGTGGCGGGCTGGCACCCGAGGAGGTCGCCGCAGCGGTGCGGCGCACCGGCGCGCGCATCGTTCACGCGCACAACCTCACGCCGAGCCTCGGCCCGCGGGCGCTGGAGGCGGCGCGGGCGGCGGGTGCGCGAACGGTGCTGCACCTCCACAACTACCGCTTGGTCTGCGCGGTCGGGACGTGCGTGAACCCGGCGGGCGAGGACTGCACGCGCTGCCATGGGCGCGACACGCTCCCGGGCCTACGGTTGAACTGCCGCGGCGGGCGCGTCGAGGCGGTGACCTATGCGGCGGCGATTGCCGTCCATCAGCGGCGGCTGGTCGCGGCGGCAGATGCGGTGGTGGTGCCGAGCGTCGCGGCGCGGGAACGATTGGCGGTGCTCGGTGCTCCGGGCGCGGCGGGGGCGCACGTGCTCGGCCATGTGGTGCGGACGTTCGTCGACGCTGTGCCCGTGGCGCGCGCGATGCCTCCGCGGGCGCTGGTGGTCTCCCGCCTCGCTCGCGAGAAAGGAGTCGACCTGGCCATCGACGCCTGCGCGCGCGCCGGGTTGCCGCTGACGGTCTGCGGCGATGGCCCGCTCGCCGGCGAGCTGCGCGCGCACGCCGCGGTTGTCGGCGGCGACGTCACCTTCACCGGCCGCGTCGATGCCGCCGAGCTCGCGCGCCTGCGCGCCGAGGCCTCCGTGGCCCTCGTCCCCTCGCGCGCGCACGAGACCTTCGGCCTCGCCGCCGTCGAGGCACTCGCCGCGGGCCTGCCCGTCGTCGCGACCCGCAGCGGCGCCCTGGCCGAGCTGGAGGGCGACGTCACGCTGGTCGAGCCCGGCGACGTCGCGGGGCTGGCCGTCGCCGCCCGCGCGGTCGCCGAGGAGCCGGACGCCGGCGCCCGCGCGCTGGCGGCGGCCCGCCGGCGTGCCGCCCCCGAGGTCGTCGCACCGCGCCTGGCCGCGCTCTACCACGTCGTCGCGCCGCGCCGCTGACCTGGCCGAGAGGCCAGCGTCCTCGGCGACCGGACTTGTAGCCTCCGGCGCTCTCATGCGTGCACTCGTCACCGGCGGCGCCGGCTTCATCGGATCAAACCTCGTCGACGCGCTCCTGGACCAGGGCGCGGACGTCGATGTGGTCGACACGCTCGTCACCGGGCGCCGAAGCAACCTCGAGGCCGGGGCCCTGGATCGTGGCGCACGGCTGCACGAGGTCGACATCACCGACGCGCCAGCGCTCAACGCGCTGGTCGCCGACATCGCGCCCGACGTGATCTACCACCTCGCCGCCCAGATCGACGTGCGCAAGTCGATCGAGGACCCGGGCTTCGACGCGTCGGTCAACGTGGTCGGCACGATCAACGTGCTCGAGGCCGCCCGCCTGGCCGGCGTCGGCCGCGTCGTCAACACCTCGACGGGCGGCGCGATCTACGGCGATGCCGACACGATCCCCTCCAATGAGACGACCACGCCGCTGCCGATGGCCGCCTACGGCCAGAGCAAATTCTGCGCCGAGCGCTACCTCGGCTGGTACGGGCGCCTCTACGGGCAGAGCAACGTGACGCTGCGGCTCGGCAACGTCTTCGGTCCGCGCCAGGATCCGATGGGCGAGGCCGGCGTCATCGCGATCTTCTGCGGCAAGCTCCGCGACGGCACGCACCCGACGATCTACGGCGACGGCACGCAGACGCGCGACTACGTCTACGTCGGCGACGTCGTCCGCGCGCAGCTCGCCGCGGGTCAGTCGTCGGTCACGGGCGAGATCAACGTCGGCACGGGCCGGGAGACGTCGGTGCTCGACATCGTCGAGGTCATGAAGGAGCTCGAGCCCGAGGCGGCGGCGGCCTTCGACCCTGCCTTCGAGGACGCTCGCCTCGGCGAGATCGAGCGCTCCTGCCTCGACGTCACGCGCGCCCGCGAGGAGCTGGGCTTCGAGGCCCAGACGACCTTGCGCGACGGGATGCGCGCGACGCTCGAAGCGACGCCGTAGGTCGCGGCCGTCGCGCCCTTGCGGGCGCGACGCCGCAGTGGGAGCAGAGCGCCGTCTTACGCCACGCCGGCGGGCGTCGCCGGCATCTCGGAGTTGACGCCGGTCGTCGACGGTGCCGCGTGCTGCTCATGGTGAGCGGCGCTGCGCTTTTTGGCGACAACCGCGGCGGTGCCGACGGCGGCGGCAGGCACGGCGACCCTGGCGGCCCGCTTGCCCGCGATCCAGGCGACGCGCGCCTTCAGGAACGTCCAGGCGGCCGAGCCGGCCTTGCCCGCGGCGCTCGCGGCGCGCTGCTTCTTGGTCTGGCGGCGACGGATGGAGATGATGGCCATGTCCATTGCGCTACCCGGCCCTCAGGCACGCAAACGCCGGTCTCAGGCAGCCGGCATGGCGCTGCGCAGCCAGTCCGCCGTCTGACGGACGCCCTCGCGCACGCCTATCTGGGCCTTCCAGCCCAGCAGCTTCTCGGCCTTCTCGACGCTCGGCCAGCGACGCACGACGTCGACCGGATAGGTCGGCAGGTGCTCGAGCGCAAACGCCTCCGGATCGCGCCCGGTCTCGTCCCAGATGACGCGCGCGATCTCGGCGACCGTCATCTCGTCGGCGGCGGAGATGTTGAAGTCCTCGTGCAACCCGGCCTCGGCGGCCATCGCGACGACGATGCCGTCGGCGATGTCGTCGATGTGGGTCAGCGTGCGCGTCTGGGTGCCGTCGCCGAAGATCGGCAGCGGCGCGCCCTCGGGCAGCGCCAGGCACTTCTTGATGACGTCGGGAACCATGTGCGCGATGCCCGGCTCGTCCTCGGGCATCTCGCCCGGGCCGTAGGCGTTGAAGGGGCGGCAGATGGTGTAGGGGAACCCATGCTCCTCGTGGGCGGCCTTCACATACACCTCGCCCGTGAGCTTGGAGAAGCCGTAGGCGCTGGCCGGGATCGGCGTGTCGTGGATGTGCGCCTCGGTCGTCGGGTACTCGGTCGCGCGCTCGAAGACCATTGAGCTCGACACGTACACGAACCGCTCCACATCGTGATCCAGCGCGGCGCGGACCACCCCGTTGTAGAGCGCGTTGTTGACCTCGGTCAGCGTGTGGGGCAGCTTGTGGAAGTTGCCGATGCCGCCGACGATCGCGGCCAGGTGGATGACATGGCTGCACCCCTGTGTTGCAGTCCGCGCCTCATCGAGGACCCGCAGATCCCCCTGATGGACCTCGCACCCTTCACGCATCCACTGCGGTGCCTCACGCTGGTCGCTGACGCGAACCTCATAGCGAGGGTCGCCGAGCAGGCGGCGGACGACAGCCGCCCCGATGGTGCCGGCTCCGCCGGTGACGAGGACGCGATTCATGCGGTCCCGGACGCTATCGCGCGGGTGGTTGTGGTGGGCGTGCGGGGTGGGCTGGGGCCCCGCGGGGCCCCAGCCCACCCTCGTTGCAGTTTCGTAACGGCCTGGGGCACGTTGACCGGGAATGTCCCGGTCAACGTGCCGGCTTGGGGTCGCGGCTCGGCGCTTAGGTGCTTCGGGCCTTGGCGTACTCTTGTTGCTGATCGACCACATCAACAACTCCGGGCGCCGGCGTTGGGGCGCTCAGCGCGACCGCTCTCTCGATGTGTTGCGTGGTCTGTCGGCACCGAGGAGCGTGAGCGGGATCGGCACCTCTCGGCGTTGGCTCGTCATCCGTTGGGCGTTTGGGCGGGGGTTCGGATGCGCTTGGCGAACGGCTGCGCGCAGGCCATTCGTATGTAAGTGCTGTCTGTGCGCACCTACATACGAACGACGCTCCGCTCAGGGCCGGATCGTGGTCCGGGCCGGTTTGAACGTCAAATGGACGTCGGAAACGACCCGGATCTCCCATCCAGGGCGCCCGCGCGGATGACAGACCAACGCCCGAGCCACCGGCCACGCCCGGCACCCCGACCAGCGTCTGCACGGAGCACCACCTGCGATACATGCCGCGGTCAGTGCCTTACGACGCCAGCCTCATTGGGCGGTCTTGGCCGGCGGATCGAGGAAGATGTGGTCGACATCGGGGATGCGCTCGAAGTGCTTGTCGCAGGATGCGAGAGGCCAACCGCGGGTGTTTGCTGTCGCGGCGATCCAGATGTCGTTGTCGGGCACTACCACCCCTGAGGTAGATGTGTCGGCAGGCGCTTCTCGCCGAGGCAGGTGTTTCGTTACTGCGCTGCGGCAGCTTCGGACCAAAGCGCGCAGACTTTGCGCGACCTACGACCTACCGCGCCCCCACGTCAGCCAGCGCCACAACCTCATCCGCATGCGCAAAGACCTGCGCGGCGCCCCAGCAGTTCCACGGATCCACGATCAATGCCTCACGCCTCGCTCCCGAAGCGATCTGCCTCAGCGCATCACCGGTGCAGAACTCCGCGTGGTTGGTTGCGATCACCACCGCGTCGGCATCCAGGACCGCCTCGCCCAAAGACGACGTCGGCGTCGGCACGTGCGGATCGTGGATCGCCACATCGGCCAGCTCGCGCTCAAGCATCCGGATCAACTTATGTGACAACGAATCGCGCTCGTCATCGGTGTCGGACTTGAACGCCAACCCCAGCACGGCGATCTTGCGCCCCGCCAGCGAACCCAGCCGCCGCTTCAACCCCTGCACCAAGAACAGCGGCACGCTCTCGTTCACGCGCGACACCGCCAAGAGCATCCCCGGGGCGTTCGAGCGCTCCTCTGAGAACGCGAAGTCCTTGCGCAAGCACGTCCCCGCCGTGAAGCCGGGCAGCTTCATCCCACCCCGCGGGTAGTCGCGGTTGATCAACTCAATGACCTCGAAGACGTTCGCGTCGTACTGCTCGCAGTCCATCATCATCAGGTTGGGCAGCGAGAACGTTGCGTAGCGCAAGATGTTGGTCCAGATCTTCGCCAGCTCGGCCTGGACCGGAGTGGTCTGCACGATCGGCGCGCCCAAGCGCTCGAACAGCTCGGCGGCGACCTCGCCGGAGCGCTCGCCGACGCCGCCGACGATGCACGGCAGCGTCGAGATCTCCTCGAAGAACTTCGCCGAGGCGATCCGCTCCGGGACGTGGGCGACGAAGACCTCCTCGCCGATCGCGAAACCGCGGTGCTTGGCGAGGTACCCGGCGACGAACTCGGTGGTGTTGGGCGCGATCGTGGAGCGCAGGTGGATCGCGTGGCCCTCACGCAGGTGCGGCAGCAGGTCGTCGAGGACCGAGCGGATCTGGCGCAGGTCGATCTCGATGTGCGACATCGCCGGCGTGCCGAGGGTGAGGACGATGTGCGTGGCGACGTGGGCGTCGGCCGCGCGCTCGGCCAGCTCGAGGCGATCGCGGACGCGGTCCAGGACCTCCTGGGCGCCGGGCTCGTCGAACGGCATCCGGCCGGCGCGCAGCGCCTCGATCCGCGCCGGGTCGTTGTCGACGCCGAGCACGCTCAGGCCGGTGTCGGCGAACGCGAGCGCGAGCGGCAGGCCGACCCGGCCCAGCCCGATGACGGCTACGTCAGTCATTGCCTCGGCAGGCTAGCGGGAGGCTAGGAAGCGAAGTCGCCACGCGCGAGGCGGCGGCGGTGGCGCGCATACTGGCGCGCGAACCCGAACACGAAGCGCGGGTTGTAGGTGAGGTAGCGCTTCCAGAGCCGGCGCGGCTCCTTGGAGAGGCGGAAGAGCCACTCCAGCCCGGCGGACTGCATCCAGGCCGGGGCCTGCGGGATCAGACCGGCGTGGAAGTCGAACGCGGCGCCGACGCCGACGAGCACCGGCGCGTCGATGCGGTCGCGCAGCGCGGCCATCCACTTCTCTTGCTTGGGCACGCCGATGCCGACCCACACGACGTCGGGCTTGGCGTGGTTGATCTCGGCCACGACGGCGTCGATCTCCTCGTCGCTGAGCGTCCGGAACGGGGGCGAGTAGCCGCCGACGACCTGCAGGCCGTCGAAGCGCCGGCGCAGGTTGAGCGCGAGCTGGACGAGCGCGCCCTGGTTGCGGCCGCCGTAGAGGAACATGCGCGCGCCGGTGAGGGCGCTGCGCTCGCAGAACTTGGCCATCAGGTCCGGGCCGTAGACGCGATTGGTGAGGTCGTGGCCGAGGGCGTTCATCGCCCAGACGACGGGCTGGCCGTCGGGCACGACGAGCGAGGCGTTGCAGACGGCGGCGCGCAGCTCGGGGTCGTCCTGGGTGGCGACCACGGTGTGGGTGGCGGCGACGCAGATGTAGCCCTTGCCCTGCTGCTGGATGGTGGCGTCCATCCAGTCCATCGTGCGCTCGTAATCGGTGAGCGCCAGCGGGACCCCGAGGACGTCGACAGTGGGCGGCGGCAGGGCAGGATCTCCGGCTAGAGCCGCACGGGCATCATCGATGGGGGCTGGGGAGAAGGGCATGCAGGTGTTACAACGCACCTACGCTCGCAAGGTTTCGCTTCTGCGTAGGACGCCTGTCCAGTTCCCTGGACACGACGGACCGTAACCCGGGGCCCGGTCGGCTTGACGTAGGCTGCCCCGCGGTGCGGTGGTCCACACAAGTCTGGCACACCTCGTGAGTGCGCGTAGGGCGCTGATTACCGGGATCGCCGGGCAGGATGGCTCGTATCTGGCCGAACTGCTGGTGGACAAGGGCTACGACGTCACGGGCGTGGTCCGGGATCCGGAAGATCGCGCGCTGCCGAACCTCGCGGGGGTGCGTGACCGGGTGGCGCTGGTCGCCGGCGACCTGCTGGACCCGATCACGCTGATCGACGCGCTCGGCGCCGTCCGGCCACACGAGATCTACCACCTGGCTGCGCCGACGTTCGTGCCGGCGTCGTGGGAGGACCCGGCTGAGGTGTTGGAGGCGATCGGCGGGGCGACGGCGACGCTGCTTGGCGCCGCTCGTCGCCTGGACTCGGAGATGCGGGTCTTCGTGGCGACGTCGTCGGAGGTCTTCGGCGACGCGGGCGAGTCACCGCAGCACGAGCGCTCACCGATGCGCCCGCGCTCGCCGTACGGCGTGGCGAAGCTCGCGGCCCACGGGCTGGTTGGCGCCCTGCGGGGGCACTTCGGGATGTTCGTGGTCAGCGGGATCACCTACAACCACGAGTCGCCGCGCCGGCCGGCGCACTTCCTGCCGCGCAAGGTCACGCGGGGCGCGGCGGCGATCGCGTTGGGGTTGGAGGAGGAACTGGTTCTCGGCGATCTCGATGCCGTGCGCGACTGGTCGCATGCGGCGGACATCGTGCGGGGGGCGTGGCTGTCGCTGCAGGCCGACGCGCCGGATGACTACGTGTTCGCGTCGGGGCTGGGTCGAACCGTCGGCGACCTCGTCAACGCCGCCTTCGCCACGGCTGGCATTTCGCCCGAAGGCCGCATCCGCATTGACCCCGCTTTCGTGCGTCCGCCCGAGCCCTGGCCTCCGGTCGGCGACCCATCGCATGCGCGCACGGCGCTGGGCTGGGCCCCCGAAATCAGCTTCGACACGTTGATCGCCGAGATGGTCGCGGCGGACCTCGCCGAGCTGCGCGCGTAGCGAACGGACGCCGCGACCCGTCTGAACACAGAAGCTGGCAGGAAGACCGGGTCTACTTCCTCGCCTTCTCCCTTGCGGGACCGGATTCTCCCCTTTACCGCGAGATCGGCCAACTCGATGTGTCAACGCCTCCCAGGCGCGATGTCGTCCTTGCCGGCCACGGAGCGCCTGGGGTAGGTGGTGGGAGGTGTCAGACAGCATTGCTGTGCGACACATAGCCTATTCGCTCAGGCGATGTCATTCCGCTGAGATCGCATATCTGAAGGCTCGCGTGTGCGGCCTACGCCGCCCGTAAGTCGCTTGAGCATGAGGATGGCGCTAAGCGCCCTGCGGGCCGCGGCGCACCGTGGAACGTCAATAGGATCGCGCCCCATGGCTATGCCTTCTCAGGTCAAGATGGGCGCGCGAGTTCTTCGTGAGCTCGGCGAATATGCTCGGGCGCTCCCAGCGAGCGACGCTCGTCACCGGCCGAGTCCGCCGGAGAGCGGACTTGTCGTCGATGTCGGCAGTGGTCAGGCGCCGCACCCGCGCGCCGACCTGATCGTCGACAAGTACGTGGCCGACGACTTCGAGCGGGGCTCAGCGCTGGTGATCGATAAGCCGCTGGTGGTCGGCGATGGACACGCGCTGCCGTTCGCCGACCATGCGTTCAGCTACATCATCACCTCGCATGTCCTTGAGCACGCGACCGATCCGGTCGTCTTCGCGTCCGAGATGCAGCGAGTCGCGGAGGCGGGCTTCATCCAGGTTCCCGGCCGTCGAGCGGAGCTGACCTTCGGGTGGCCCTTCCATCCGTGGCTGATCGATCGCGAGGGTTCCGCGCTCGTCTTCTGCCCGCGCGGCGAGGCCAAGGCGCCGGACGGGGACTACTTCCATCGCGCGTTTACCGACTCGGCGGTGTTCGCCCTCTGGTTTGCCGCTCATCGCGACGATTGGCATCACAGCGTGCACTGGGAGCGCTCGTTCGACGTGCGCGTCGAGGGAGCCAGCGCGGCGCCTCAGACGGCTGACCTCGACGTTGAGTTGACACTGCGCACGCTTAACGAGATGTCGGTCGTCGGTCCGACCGGCGCCTTGCGTGCCACGCTTCGCTGCCCGGCCGACCACGGCGTCCTCGCCGACGAGCCCAGCGCGCTGCACTGCGAGAGCTGCGGGCGCTCTTACCCCGTCGCCAATGGCGTGCCGGTGCTGCTGGCCGAGGCGGCAACGACCGCTTAGCTACCCAGCAGCTCGAGATCCGCCCGCGTCATCAGGCGGATGAGCTCCTCGAAGCTCGTCTTCGGCTCCCAGCCGAGGTCCTTCTTGGCCTTGGCCGGTGAGCCGATCAACTGGTCGACCTCGGCGGGGCGCAGGAACTGCGGGTCGATGTGGACGTAGCGGTCGACGTCGTCGCCGAGGCCCGCCTCGTCGAGCGCGATCCGCACGCAGTCGCGGACGGTGTGGATCTTGCCCGTGGCGATCACGTAGTCATCGGCCTTGTCCTGCTGGAGCATCAACCACATGGCCTCAACGAAGTCCTTGGCGTAGCCCCAGTCGCGCTCGGCGTCGAGGTTGCCCAAGGACATGTTCTTGCGCAGGCCGTGCTTGATGGCCGCCGCGTGCCAGGTGATCTTGCGGGTGACGAACTCGAGGCCGCGGCGCGGGGACTCGTGGTTGAAGAGGATGCCGCTGGTCGCATGCAAGTCATAGGACTCGCGGTAGTTGACCGTGATGAAGTGGCCGTAGGCCTTGGCCACGCCGTAGGGCGAGCGGGGGTAGAACGGCGTGCTCTCGGTCTGCGGAACCTCAAGGACCTTCCCGAACATCTCGCTCGACGACGCCTGGTAGAAGCGGGCCTCGGGGCAGACCTCGCGCATGGCCTCGAGGACGCGCGTGACGCCCACGCCGGTGAACTCGGCGGTCAGCGTCGGCTGGATCCACGAGACCGCGACGAAGCTCATCGCGGCCAGGTTGTAGATCTCGTCCGGCGCCGAGGCGCGCATCGTGTCGGTCAGCGAGCGGTGGTCGAGCAGGTCGCCCTGGTGCAGGGTGATCCGATCGCGCAGGTGCTCGATGCGGTCGAACTTCTCCGTCGAGGCGCGGCGGACCATGCCGTGCACCTCGTAGCCCTTCTCGAGCAGCAGCTCGGCGAGGTAGGACCCGTCCTGCCCGGTGATGCCCGTGATCAGCGCGGTCGGCATGTCATGCGACAGCCTGCTCGCGGGAGCGCAGCCAGTCGGCGGTCTGGCGGATGCCCTCCTCGACGCCGATCCGGGCGCGCCAGCCGAGCAGCTGCTCGGCCTTCTCGACGGACGGCCAGCGCCGCACGACGTCGACCTCGAAGCTCGGGAGGTGCTCGAACTCGAGCGTGTCAGGGTCGTTCCCGCACGCCGCCCAGCAGATGCGCGCGATCTCGGCGACGGTGAGCTCGTCGCTCGCCGAGATGTTGAAGTCCTCGTTCAGGCCCGCCTCGTGGCCGGTCGCGACCACGATCCCGTCGGCGATGTCGTCGACGTGCGTGAGCGTGCGCGTGTGCTCGCCGGTGCCGAAGATGGGCAGCGGCTTCAGGCGCTTGAGCGACTTGCGGATCAGGTCCGGCACGGCGTGCGCGATGCCCGGCTCGTCGTCGGGCATCTCACCCGGCCCGTAGGCGTTGAACGGGCGGCAGATGGTGAACGGCAGCCCGTGCTCGGCGTGCGCCGCGCGGCAGTAGACCTCACCCGTGAGCTTCGAGAAGCCGTAGGCGGAGATCGGCGTCGGGCACTCCGGCAGGTAGTCCTCGCGCGTCGGGTACTGCTGTGCCTGCTCGAAGACCATGCTCGAGCTCACGTACGTGAAGCGCTCGACGTCCTCGTCCAGCGCCGCGCGGAAGACGGCGTTGTAGAGCGCGTTGTTGACCTCGGTGAGCGTGTGCGGGAGCTTGTGGAAGTTCGCGATCCCGCCGACGATCGCCGCCAGGTGGATGACGTGCGTGCACCCGCGCATCGCCTTGCGCGCCTCGTCGAGTACGCGCAGGTCGCCGACGTGGATCTCGCAGCCCTCGCGCATCCACACCGGCGCGTCGCGTTGGTCGGACACGCGGACCTCGAAGTCGGGGTCGCGCAGCAGGCGCCGGACGACGGCGGCGCCGATGGTTCCGGCGCCGCCTGTGACGAGTACGCGGCTCATGCGACTGCCGCGCTTTCGACGGACGGCGTCTCCAGCGTCCGGGTGGCGCTTCGACGG
>NZ_DASYJG010000079.1:0-34269 GCF_035996765.1 Baekduia sp. | reverse complement strand
CCTCACGCGCAAGGCGGCCGCGGAGGTCCTCACGAACGAGGCGGCGGAGCGCGTGCACGAGCTGCAGGCGCTCGGCGTCCAGTTCGACGCCGACCGCCATGGCGACCTCGCGCTCGGCCTCGAGGGCGGCCACTCCCGACGCCGCGTCGTGCACGCCGGCGGCAGCGCCACGGGCCGGCGCGTCGTGCGCACGCTCAGCGCCGCCGTGGTCGCCGAGCCGCGCATCGAGGTCCTCGAGCAGGCGCGCGCCGCCGCGCCCTGGACCGTCGATGGCCGCTGCGTCGGCGTCGTGTTAGAGGACGGCCGCGCGATCCGCGCGCGCGCCACCGTGCTGGCCACCGGCGGCGCCGCGGCGCTGTGGTCGCGGACGACCAACCCGCCCGGCTCGCTGGGCATCGGCCTGATGCTCGCTCACGCCGCCGGCGCCGCGCTGGCCGACCTGGAGTTCGTCCAGTTTCACCCCACAGCCGTCACGAGCATCCCCGGTCGCGAGGGCTTCCTGGTCACCGAGGCGATCCGCGGCGAGGGCGCCACGCTGCTGGACGCCAACCACGAGCGGTTTATCGAGGAGCTCAAGCCGCGCGACGAGGTCTCGCTCGCCGTCTATCGCAAGATGATCGAGCAGGACACCAAGAACGTCTGGCTCGACATGCGCCACGTCGACCCCATGTTGTTCCCCAACATCGTCGGTGCGCTGCGCGAGTCGGGGCTGGATCCCGCAACCGGGCTGATCCCGGTGTCTCCCGCTTCGCACTTCTGCATGGGCGGCGTGGTCGCCGATCTGGACGGCGCCTCCAGCGTCCCGGGCCTCTACGTCGTGGGCGAGACCGCGTGCACCGGCCTGCACGGCGCCAACCGCCTCGCGTCCAACTCGCTGACCGAATGCTTCGTGCAGGGCAAGCGCGCGGCGCTGACCGGGCTCGACGAGCCGCGGCTGCACGTCGCGCCCGAGGGCCCGCCACCCACCGGTCTGATCACGCCCCCGACGCAGTCCACGCGCGATGCCCTCTGGCGCCACGCCGGCCTGACTCGCGACTCCGCCGGCCTTGCCGAGCTCGCCAACGACCCGCATCCGCTGGCACAGCTCGTCGCCGCGTGCGCCATCCTGCGTGAGGAGAGCCGCGGCGCCCATTTCCGCAGCGACTTCCCTGAGACGGATCCTGCCCTCAACGGCCACCACGCCGTCGTCCGCAACGGCGGGGCCCCAGCGTTCGAACCCTGGACCTGAGTGAGGGCCCGCCCGGGTGGGTGGGTCCGCTTCTCTCCTGAACGGCGACACCCGCTTAACGCGAACGCAACAAACAGTGCGTTGGTGCTTCATGAGGCAGGGGCACGATGCACTCGGTCGCGAAAGCACACCAAACCTAGGGTCAAGGGGAGGGTCAACATGTACCAGTTCAGCAGGGCCATGTACCGGGAGCTTGCCAAGGACGTCGACACGTCCGTGTGCGCCGAGGCCCACCACCACGTCCTGCTCGCGTGCGAGCAGAACATCGAGCGACTGGTCGGCGACCGCCACTACTTCGCACGCCCTGCGCGAACGCTCTTCCTGGACATCCGCCGCTACTTCCCCATGGCCGCGCAGCCGCGCGTCTGGACCGTGGTGCAGCGCTACGTCGCCTGCACCGAAGAGTGGATGGACAACCTGCCCCAGAACGGGATCGACGTCAACGGCCAGCCGCTGCAGTGTCGCGCCACGACCCGTCGCGGCACCGCCTGCCAGCGGATGCCGTTGCCGCTCAACGGTTACTGCCCGTCGCACCAGCACCTCGCCGAGACCGAGGAAGTTGACGTGCGCGAGGCCATCGCCGCCTGAGGCGGCACCCGAACTTGGAGGCAGCACAGGACGCGGGCCGCTCGCCCATCGGAGCGGCCCGCGTCCGTACGTTTGCGCCTGCACCGATAGCGTGCCGAGCAGATGCTGCTGGGGGTCGACGTCGGAGGGACCTTCACCGACGCCGTGCTGGTCGACGGCGGGCGGCTGATCACGGCCAAGGCGCCGACGACGCCGCAGGATCAGTCGCGCGGTGTGCTCGACGCCGTGCGTGCGGCCTTGGCGGCCGCGGGCGGACGCAGCGCCGCCAACGTGGTGGCCTTCTCCCACGGGATGACCGTCGCGACCAACGCGCTGCTGGAAGGGGTCGGAGCGCGGACGGTGCTGTGTGCGACCGAGGGCTTCGTCGACCTCGTCGAACTGGGCCGCCAGGCGCGGCCCGAGCTGTATCGGTTGTGCGCGGACCGGCCGGCGCCGCTCGTGCCGCCGGGCCGGCGCGTCGCGGTGCCCGAGCGCATGGGTCCGGACGGCGTGCTCACGGCGTTGAGGACCGAGGATGCCGCCGCCGTGGCCGAGCGGGTGGCCGAACTCGAGCCCGAGGCGGTCGCCGTCGTCCTGTTGCACGCCTACCGCCACCCGGCCCATGAGCGGCTGCTCGGCGACGCGCTGCGCGCGCGGCTCGGCGACGACGTCCACGTCTCGCTCTCCCACGAGGTCACCGCGACGTTCCGGGAGTTCGAGCGCGCGGCGACCACCGAAGTCGACGCGGCGCTCTCGCCGCTGCTGGCCTCCTACCTGCGCCGGCTCGTCGCGGGTGCGGCGGGCGAGGGCCTGCCAGAGCCGGCGATCATGCAGTCCAGCGGCGGGCTGACGGAGGTCGCGACCGCCGCCGGCCATGCGGCGCTGACGGTCCTCAGTGGGCCGGCCGGTGGCGCTGCGGCGGCCGCGCTGCTCTCCGCCCGGCTCGGCGAGCCCGACCTCTTGTGCTTCGACATGGGCGGGACGTCGTGCGACGTGTGCGTCGTGGAGGACGGGCGCGTGCGGGCCAGCGCCGGTCGCGAGGTCGGCGGGCGCCCGCTGGCGCTGCCGATGGTCGACATCCACACCGTCGGCGCCGGCGGTGGCTCGATCGCCTGGCGCGACGCCGGCGGCGCGCTGCGCGTCGGGCCGCGCTCGGCAGGCGCCGATCCGGGACCGGCGTGCTACGGGCGCGGCGGGACCGAGCCGACGGTCACCGACGCCAACGTGGTGCTGGGGCATCTTGATGGAGAACGACCGCTGGCCGGCGGCGTGCGGTTGGACACCGAGGCCGCCGAGCGCGCGGTGGCCGCGCTGGCCGACGAGCTGGGGCTGGCGGACGCGCGCGCCTGCGCCGAGGGCATCGTCCGCGTTGCGAATACCGAGATGGTGCGCGCGCTGCGCGTCGTCACCGTCGAGCGCGGGATCGACCCACGCCGCTTCGCGCTGCTGGCCTTCGGCGGTGCCGGCCCGCTGCACGCCGCCGCCATCGCCGACGAGCTGGGGATCTCCCGGATCGTCGTGCCGCGCGCCGCCGGCGTGCTCAGCGCGCTCGGGCTCGCCGCCGCCGAGCGGCGCCGCGACGAGGCCCAGTCGGTCCTGCTGCGTGGCGAGGCACTGACCGATGAGGCGCTGCGCACGCTCGCCGGCGATGCCGACGAGGTCACCTGGGACGCGCGCTACACCGGCCAGTCGCACGAGCTTTCACTGCGCGACGTCGCGCCCAACGCCACCGCCTTGCGCGAGGCCTTCGCCACCGCCCACGAGGAGCGCTACGGCTACCGCGACGACGGCGCCGACGTCGAGTTGGTGACGGTCCGCACCGCGCGGATCGAGCCCGGCCCCGAGGTCGCCTGGGAGACCGAGCAACCCAAAGGCGATGAGGTCGCCGGGCCGGCGGTGGTCGCGCTGCCGGAGGCCACGCTCGTCGTGCCCGCGGGCTGGCGCGGGCGGACCGACGCGACGGGCACGGTCCTCCTAGAGCGCGTGGCCGAGCGGCGCCCCGACCGCGATGCCGCGCCCGCCCGCCCCAGCTCCCGCGCGCCCCTCGACCCCATCGCCCTGCAGGTCGCCACCGGCGCACTGCGCGCTGCGTGCGAGGAGATGGGCGCCGTGCTCGTGCGCAGCGCCCACTCGGCCAACATCAAGGAGCGGCGCGACTGCTCGACCGCGCTCTTCGACGCCCACGGCGAGATGGTCATGCAGGCCGAGCACATCCCCGTCCACCTCGGGGCGATGCCCGCGGCGGTCGAGGCGGTCCTGCACGAAGACCACGCCGACGGCCGCTCATGGATCCTCAACGATCCGTACCGCGGCGGGACACACCTTCCCGACATCACGGTCGTCACGCCGGTGCTAACCGAGGACCGCATGTTGTTGGGGTTCTCGGCGAGCCGCGCACACCACGCCGACGTCGGTGGCCGCGTGCCCGGCTCGATGCCCTTCGACTCGCGCACGCTCGACGAGGAGGGCGTCGTGATCGCGCCGCGCGTCCTGAACGAGAAGGCGATCGACGAGCTGGCCCAGCAGATGCGCCAGCCGGCCGAGCGGCGGGCCGACCTGCGCGCGCAGCTGGCCGCCAACCGCCTCGGCGCGATGCGGATGCGCGAGCTGGCGCAGCGGCTCGGCGCCGACGGCCTGCGCGACGCCTGTGCCGCGGTCCTCGACTACGCCGAGCGCCGCACGCGCGCCTGCCTGCAGGACCTCGAGGACGGCACGCGCCATGCGGTCGACGTCTTGGAAGGCGTCGACGGTGACCTCGAGCTGCGCGTCGCGGCGACCGTCGACGACGACCGGCTGATCCTCGACTTCCGCGGCAGCGCCGCGCAGGACCCGGGCAACCTCAACTGCCCGCTGGCCGTCACGCGCAGCGCCTGCCTCTTCGCGGTGCGCGTCCTCACCGACGCCGACATCCCGCCCAGCGCCGGCGCCCACCGGCCGGTCGAGGTCATCACCGACCACGGAACGCTCCTCGACGCGCAAGCGCCCGCCGCCGTCGCCGCCGGCAACGTCGAGACCTCCTCACGCGTCGCCGACCTCGTCCTGGAGGCCTTCGGCCGCGCCTGCGGCCAGGGCACCATGAACAACCTGACGCTCGGCAACGACGCGTTCTCCTACTACGAGACGCTCGGCGGCGGCCAAGGCGCGTGCCCCGACGCCGATGGTCCGAGCGCCGTCCACGTGGCCATGTCCAACACCTTGAACACGCCGATCGAGGCGCTGGAGCTGGAGTTTCCGCTGCACGTCACCCAGTACGCGATCCGCCGCGGCAGCGGTGGTGCCGGTGCCTTCCACGGCGGCGACGGCGTGATCCGCGAGGTCCAGGCGCTCACCGACATGTCGTTCTCGCTCATCACCGAGCGTCGGCGCCATGCGCCACCCGGCGCCAACGGCGGGCAGGACGGCGCGCGCGGCCGCAACCTGCTCGACGACGAGGAGCTGCCGGCCAAGGCCGGCGGCACGCTGCGCGCCGGCCAGCGCCTCCGCCTGGACACCCCAGGCGGAGGCGGCCACGGGACCGAGGGCCAGCCCGCCGAGTAACCGCGCTCCGTGTCGAGCTATGGGTCATATGGACCCTTTGCTCGACACGAGCCCGTCTCATCGCAGCGCGACGACCACCCCGCGCGCAGCGCTGTCGCGTGCCGCCTCCAGCAGTTCCAGCACGCCCACCGCCTCGGCGGCGGTCACCGGCGGCGGGACCGTGCCGCCGCTGCGGATCGCCCCGACCACGCCCGCATAGAACGCCGCCCACCGGCCTGGCTCCATCGTCAGCCGCTCCCCCGTCGAGCCCGAGCCGTCGTGCAGCGTCGCCTCCAGCCCGGGCTCGCGCAGGCCGAACCCCGGATCGCGCGGCGATGCGCCGCCGCGCAGCGCCGCCTCCTGTGGATCCAGCCCGAACGACACGAACGCCGCCTCGTCGCCGAGCGCCCGCAGTCGCGGTGGAGCGTCGGCCGCATGGACGCCCGCCCACAGATGCGAGCGCGCGCCGCCCTCGTGAGCCAGCGCGACGAACACGTCGTCCTCCACCACCGCGCCCGGCCGCCGCACGTCGAGCTCGGCGTACACGGCGCTCACCGGTCCCAGCAGTTGCACGGCCTGGTCGACGAGATGGCTGCCGAGGTCGAGCAGCAGGCCGCCGCCATCGGCCGGGTCGCCGCCCTCCCGCCACGCGCCCTCTTTAAGCCGCGGGCGCCAGCGATCGAAGCGGGACTCCAGCCGCAGCGGGCGACCCAAAAGTCCCTCGTCCAGAACTCGGCGCAGCGTCAGGAAATCGTCG
Organism: Baekduia sp.; assembly: GCF_035996765.1. NCBI lineage: Bacteria > Bacillati > Actinomycetota > Thermoleophilia > Solirubrobacterales > Baekduiaceae > Baekduia > Baekduia sp. Next base: position 28,201 of record NZ_DASYJG010000079.1, on the reverse strand, counting down.
TCCCAGCGCCGGTTGTGAAAGGCCGTCAGGACCACGCCGGCCGTCTCGGCCTGCGTCGCCAGCGCGCGCGCCTCGGCGCTCGTGACCGCCAACGGCTTGTCGACCACGATGTGCTTGCCCGCCTCCAGCGCCGTCCGCGCGAGCTCGACATGGAAGCGGTTCGGCGAGGCCACGACGACGAGATCGACGTCAGCCACGACATCGGACAGCGCATCGACCGCGATCACGTCAGGAAAGCGCGCGGCCAACTGCACGCGGCGCTCCGGATCGCGCGTGACGACGCCATGCAAGACCAGCCCGTCGGTCGTCGCGATCAGCGGCGCGTGAAAGCTCGCGCCGGCCACGCCGTACCCGACCAGGGCGACGCGCAGGGCTGCGGTGGTGCTCGATTCGGCCATCGCGATCACGCTACCCGCCGAGGTAAGGGGTCACCGCAGCGGAGTAAGGGGTCAACCACCTCAGGTCGCACCGTACGCCCGATGTGGCACCCCCGCCTCAGGCGCAAGATGCTGTCCATGCTCTTCCTCCTCAACCAGCCTCTCGCCGCGGTTCGCGACGAGGACGCCATGCGCGCCGGCCGGCGGGTCCGCCCCCTGCCGCGCACCCCTCAGCGTGCGGCCCTCCTCGGGCGGTTCCGCGGTCGGCGCGACGCGCGTCTCCACGCGGCCCACGCGTAGCGCGTGGACCCGCAGACCATCGACCTCACCTCCCGCGCCCGCGTGCGGGAACATGGCCCGGCCATGCCGGCTCGGGTCACCAGCGACGCGTTCATCGGCCGCCGCGATCAGCTCGCGGCGCTCGAGGGCGCGCTCGCCTCCGCCGGCGCCTCCTGCGCGGCGGCGGGCCTCGTCTTCGTCGCCGGCGAGTCCGGCGTCGGCAAGAGCCGCCTCACCGACCACTTCGCCGACCGCGCTCAGGACGGCGGAGCACGGGTCCTGTGGGGCGACTGCATCGACCTGGGCGACAGCGAGCTCCCCTATGCGCCGATCGTCTCGGCGCTGCGCTCCCTCGTCCGGGAGGGCCACCCAGTGTTCGACGCGCTCGGCCCCGCGCGCGTCGAGCTGGCCCGTCTCCTCCCCGAGCTCGGCACTCCCGGTGACCTGCTGGTCGAGCCCTACGTCGGCAGCGCCCAAGGGCGTCTGTTCGAGCTGTTGTTAGGGCTCTTCGAGCGGCTCGCCGAGGAGTCGCCGGTGCTGCTCGTCATCGAGGACCTCCACTGGGCCGACCGCTCCACGCGCGACTTCCTCTCCTTCTTGTCGCGCAACATCTGCCGCCAGCGGCTGCTGGTCGTCTCGACCTTCCGCGTCGACGAGCTGCACCGCCGCCACCCGCTGCGCCCGTTCCTGGCCGAGATCGAGCGCACCGAGGCGGCCTCGCGGATCGGGATCGAGCGCTTCAGCCGCGACGAGCTGGGCGCGCAGCTGGCCGCCATCCTCGGCGCGACGCCCGACCGCGAGCTGCTCGAGCGCGTCTACGCCCGAAGCGAAGGCAACCCGCTCTTTGCCGAGGAGATCCTCGCCGCCGAGCGCGAAGGCGACGGCACGCTGCCCGAGTCGCTGCGCGACGCGCTGATCCTGCGCGTCGAGGCGCTCGGCGAGACCGCGCAGGAGGCGCTGCGCTGGGTCTCAGCCGCGCAGCGCATCGAGCAGGACGTGCTGCAGGAAGCCGGCGAGCTGGAGCCCCGAGCGCTGCGCGACGCCCTGCGCGACGCGGTCGCCCACCACGTCCTGATCACCCAGCCCGGTGGCCACCTCGCCTTCCGCCACGCGCTGCTGCGCGAGGTCGTCTACGACGACCTGCTGCCCGGTGAGCGCAGCGGCCTGCACCGGCGTCTGGCCACCGTGCTGGAGACGATCGCCGACGCTGAGCCCTGCGTCAGCCTCGAGCACGCCACCGAGATCGCCCATCACTTCGACGCCGCCGGCGACCAGCCCGCGGCGCTGCGCACCGCCGTCCGCGCTGCCCAGACCGCTGAGCGCGCCCATGCTGAGCGCGAGGCCGCCGCGCTGTACGAGCGCGCGTTGGAGCTGTGGGAGCGCGTCGCCGACCCCGCAGCGCTCGCCGGCTGCGACCACGTCACCCTGCTGGCCCGGGCCGCCCACGCCCACCAGCTCGAGCACCACCGCTGCATCGTCCTGCTCAAGCGCGCGTTACACGAGCTCGACCAGGACGCCGAGCCCGGCCGCGCCGCCCTGCTGCTGGAGCGCCTGGGCCGCGCGCGCTGGTCCCAAGGCAAGGGCCAGATCGCCTTCGAGGCCTGGGACGCCGCGCTGGCGCTGCTGCCCGCCCAGCCGCCCAGCGAGGAGCGCGCGCGGCTGCTCGCCGCCAAGGCCGGTGGCCTGATGCTGTGGGGCCGCTATGCCGATGCCCGGACGATGGCCGCCGAGGCGCTGGCGGTCGCCGACGCCGTCGGCTCCCGCACCGTGCGGACCGATGCGCTGAACACCATGGGCGTCTGCGTGCGCGGCGGCGACGACACCGCCGCCGACCTCTCGCTGCTGCGCGAGGCGCTGACGCTGGCGCGCGAGGACGCCGACGTCCATCAGCTGGTGCGCGGCTACGCCAACCTGTCCGACGCGCTGCACCGCACCGGCGACGCCTACGCCGCACGAGCGCTGCTCGTCGAGGGCCGGCGCGAGCTGCGCGACCACGGCAGCCAGGCGACCTGTCTGATCCTGCAGCAGGCCGAGATCGCCGCCGACCTCGGGCTCTGGGACGAGGCCGACGCGCTCGTGCCGCCCGAGCTCGGTCGCGGTCTGCAAGGAACGACGCGCGTCTTCTACGAGCTGACGCGCGCCGGCCTGTCGATGTCCTGCGGGGACCACGCCGACGCGCGCCGCCGTCTGGAGATCGCCGACGAGCTCGTCGCCCGCTCCTACGAGCCGCAGTGGCACGTGCCGCTTACGGCCCTGCTCGCCGGCCTCGAGCGCCGCGAGCGCAACATCGAGGCAGCGCGCGCCGCGATCCGGACCGGCCTGGAGCGCCTCGGTGACAGCGACGCGATGGACGACGGCGCCCGCCTGGCCCGGATCTTCTGCGCAGGTGCCGGCGTGGAGGCCGATGCCGCGCTCCAAGCGCGAGACCTCGGCCGGGCCGACGACGAGGCCGCCGCGATCGCCGCCGCCCGCGATTGGGCAGATCGGACCCGCGAGGCCGCCTCGCGCCCGTTCGCCACCGCCATGCCCGAAGCCGCGGCGCTCGTCCTGGCCGCCGACGCGGAGGCCGCCGCCGCGACCGGCACCCCCGATCCGCAGCTGTGGGCGCTGACCGCCGACGCCTGGGCCGCGATGAGCCGGCCGTTCCGCGTCGCCCGCGCCCGCTGGCGCGAGGCCGAGGCGCGGTTGATGGTCGGCGACCGCATCGGCGCCGAGACGGTGGGCCGCGACGCGCTGGCGCTGGCCCGAAGCCTCGGCGCGCGCTGGGTCGTCGAAGAGCTGCGAGCGCTGGCACGGCGAGGACGTTTGCGGTTGGAGACGGCGCCGCCGGCGGCCGACGCGCTCGCCGAGACGGTCGACGCCATCGAGGATCCGGTCGCCGAACTCGGCCTCACGCCGCGCGAGCGCGACGTGCTCTGCCTCGTCGCCCGCGGTGCCACCAACCGCGAGATCGGCGAGCGCCTGTTCATGGCCGAGAAGACCGCCTCGGTTCACGTCTCGCGGATCCTGGCCAAGCTCGACGTCCGCAGCCGCACCGAGGCCGCCGCGGTCGCCCACCGCCTGGGTCTGGAAGCCGCCACAGCCTGAGCCTTCAGCCGCGGTCGCTAGGGTCGCGGCCATGACGAGCGTCGGCTTCCTGGGACTGGGCATCATGGGCTCGCGGATGGCCGCGAACCTGCAGCGCAAGGGCTTTGCGGTGACGGCATGGACGCGGACCACCGGCAAGGCGCAGGCGTGGGCCGACGAGCACGAGGGCGCCCGCGCGGCCGCCACGCCAGCGCAGGCCGCGGCGGGCGCCGACATCATCATCTCGATGGTCGTCGACGGCGCGCAGGTCGAGACGATCCTGCTCGGGGACGACGGCGCGATCACGGGCGCGCCGGAGGCGACGTTGTTCATCGACATGTCGACGATCGCCCCGGCCGACGCGCGGCGCATCGGCGGCGAGCTGACGCAACGCGGCCACGCCTTCCTCGACGCACCGGTGACCGGCTCGTCACCGAAGGCCGAGAGCGGGACGCTGACGATCATGGCCGGCGGCGACGAGGCGGCGTTCGCCCGCGCGCAGCCGGCGTTCGACGCGATGGGCGAGACGATCGTGCACGTCGGCGAGCTCGGCCACGGCCAGGTCATCAAGCTCATCAACAACGCGGTGTCGGCGGCAAACGCCGCCACCCTCGCCCAGGCGCTCGTCATGGGCGCGGGCACCGGGGTCGATCTCGGCGCGCTGATCGAGATCCTCGGTGCAGGCTCTGCCAGTTCGACGATGGTGACCCTCAAGGCCGAGCCGATGCGGCAACACGCCTACGACACGCTCTTCAAGACCGACCACATGCTCAAGGACGTGCGCCTCTGCTTGGAGGAGGCCCAGGCGGCCGGCGTGCCCTTTCCCGCTGCAAATGCGGCACGTGACGCGCTCGTCGCAGCGGTCGGCCGGGGCTACGGCGAGGCCGACTTCTCGTCGATCGTGGAGGCGTTTGAGGGGCTTGCTGGTCTGCGCATCGGCGACGCTTGACCGCACGCGGACGTTCATTTTGAGCGCCTACGCGCCAAGATAGCGGGGAAAGAAACCTGTATTTAGCAGGGAGATTTTGGAATCTTCACATCGCGTGCCACAATCGATGTCCTTCCCGTCGCGTCTCCGGGGTACCGGTTGATGCGCGGGATTTCTGTCGTCTAATTTCTCTCTGAAACCCCCTCTATGCCTATTGCGATCAAGGAATGGGCGGTCACTGTCCGCGCGCTCGCCGAGGGCGAGCAGCTCGTCACCCTGCGAAAGGGTGGCGTCGGCGAGCCGCGTCGGAACTTCAGCCTCGAGCATGACCGCTTCTTCCTCTACCCGACATTTGACCACCAGCGCTACGACTTGGTGCGCCCGTCGCACCAGCCGGAGCTCCGCCGCGCGCTCGAAGAGGGCGTCTGGCCGGATGGCGAGCCGCCGCTTCACGCGCTGACTCGCGATGGTGGCATCGGCCAGCCCGACCGCGTGCGTATTCGTGCGTGGGCCGAGGTGGCTGCCAGCTGGACGATCACCGACCCCCGAACGGTCGCTGAGCTGTCCCCCTACTACGTATGGACGACCGACTACGCCGAGAAGCGCCTGGCGTGGAAGCGTCGTCATCCGCTGCATGTCGTCCTCCTGCGCGCCTACCGCATTCCGCGGCCGGTCACCGTGCGGGTCAAGGACGAGTTCGCCGGCTGTCGCTCGTGGCTGGAGATCACGCGCGACCTGCCGTTCGAGGGCACCCCGGTGCTGTCGGACGACGAGTTCGACCGCGCCCGCGAGCAGATCGCTGAGATCTGCGATGCGCGCGTGCCGGCGCTGGTCTAGCAGCAGCTTGATGTGACCGCAGAGCGGCGGCGAGCGATGGGTCTGGTCGCCGCCGCTCAGCGGATCTTGGTCGTCGGCATCGGCGGGGGCGGCGATGTCGTGGGCGCGCTCGCGGCGGCCGAAGCGGCCCGCGCGCTCGGGACCGACGCCATCATCGGCGGGATCACCTGGGAGCGACGGCCCGTGGATCCGCTGCCCGGCCCGCGCCGCCTGGAGGAGATCTCCGGCGCCCAACCGCTGCACGAAGCGGTCGCGCTCGCGGGCGCAGACACGGTTGGCCCCGGCGGCTTTCGCTTCTGCGAGGCCGACATGGCCGCCTTCCTCGGCGAGCCGGTCGTGCTGGTCGACCCCAACCCCGGTCCGGCGGTGGTCGCGGCCGGCCTCGACGCCGCTGCCGCGCACCTCGCATGCGACATGGTGGTCTTGCTCGACGTGGGCGGCGACGTCCTGGCCCACGGCCACGAGCCCGGCCTCGCCAGCCCGCTGGCCGACGCGACCGTCCTGGCCGCGGCGCCCCGCATGGCGACGCCGACGCTCGGGATCGTCTTCGGCATCGGCTGCGACGGCGAGCTCACGCCGGCCGAGGTGCTCGAGCGCCTCGACGAGGTCCGCGCCGCCGGCGGCGACCTCGGCGACCTGCCGCTCCCTGCCGCTGCGCTGGACCGCGTCGAGGGCGCGCTGGCGCACGTCACCACCGAGGCCAGCGCGATGGCCGTCCGCTGCGCCCGTGGCGAGACCGGCGTGGTCCCGATCCGCGGCGGCCGACGCTCCGTGCCGCTGACCGCCGACGGCGGCCGCCTCGTCTGCTTCGATCCGCTGATCGCCATCGGCAGCGCCGCGCGGCTGGCCGCCGCGGTCGCCGACGCACCGTCGCTCGACGCCGCACAGGCGGTCCTCACCGCCCTCGGCGTCCGCACCGAGCTCGACTACGAGCGGGACGCGGCGATCAGGCCTTGAGGGGTGCCCAGGCGTCTGGGTTGGCGGCCAGCCAGGCCGGCAGCTCCTGGGCGGGATGGCCGGCCATGCGCGGCACCGCGTCGGAGACGACGTCCAGCTCCCCCGTCCCGATGGCGACGTAGGAGGTCACCCAGCCGTCGACCTCGAAGTCGGGCGCGTCGAGATGCGCGCGCGACTCGTAGGCCGCCTGCACGCCCTCGTTGGAGAAGCGGATCTCGCGGCCGGTGGCGGCGCTCAGCTGCTCGGCCGCCCAGGCGACCGTGTGCGCTTCGGGGCCGGTCAAGTCATAGGTCTTGCCGTCGTGCTGCTCGCCGCCCTCAGCGAGCACCGCAGCCGCAACATCGGCGACGTCGTCGCGCGACACCCACGCGATCTTGCCCTCGCCCGCGGGCCCACGGATCACGCCGTCGTCGCCGACCAGCAGCGGGACGAAGTCCAAGTACTGGCTGTTGCGCAGGAAGGTATAGGCCAAGCCGCTTTCGCGGACTAGCTGCTCGGTGGCGTAGTGGTCCTGGGCGAAGGTGAAGGTCGCATCGGGGCCGGCGCCCAGAAACGATGTGTAGACGATCCGCGCGATGCCGGCATCGACCGCCGCCCGCACCGCGTGCGCGTGCTCGACGACGCGCTCGGCGGCCTCGCGGCCCGACACGAGAAAGAGCGTCTCGCAGCCGCCCAGCGCCTCGGTGAACGCCGTCTGGTCCCGATAGCCACGCGGGCCCATCTCCACCGCCTCGACGCCGGCGATCGCCGGCACGCGCGCGAGGTCGCGGACGACCAGCAACTGCTTAACCTTGCGGGCCGCCAGCCGCGCGGCCACGCGCGAGCCCAGGGCGCCCGTGGCGCCGGTCACCGCGATCGTCACAGCAGCAGCTCCGTTCCGAGCCAGGCGATCAACGCCACCAACACGAAGGCGCTCAGCACGCCCAACAGGATCCGCGAGGGCGAGTCCACGCCAGAGGAATTCGGCCCACCCACCCCCAACATCTCGGCCTGCATCAGCACCTCACGCGCGACCTCGGCGCCAGAGCGTGGCACCAGCACGTCCCGCGGCCCCGCCGCCAGCATGTCCGGGACGTCGAAGCCCGCCGAGCGCTTGAGCATCGACGGCACGCCCTCCTCCAGCAGCAGGCCCTGGATCAGCTCCGCCTCGGCCTGGTGGCGCCCGGAGGCGACCTTCACCAGCTCCCCCTCGGCGAGCTGCGGCTTGATCTTGCGCGCCCACTCCTGGCGGTCGGTGACCGGCGCGTCGACGCCGAGCGAGCCGGCGTAGACGAGCGGCATGCCGCAGTCACGGCAGAAGCGATCCTCCAGCGGGTGCGGTGTGGCACAGGACGGGCAGACGAGGGGCTCAGACCCCGGCATCCACCAGAACCTCGACCTCGGTGACCGTGCCATCGGGGTCGATGCGCCAGTTGCGCACCTCCGGCTCGGCGCCGGCCGTCCCCACGATCAACCACTCGACGCCGGGCCAGTTGGCCGCGAAGTTCACGTCGGTCTGCGACGGCCGCGGGGCCGAGCGCGTGTGCGAGTGGTAGATGATGGCGTCGAGGCCGTCATCGCCAGCGTCGGCGAGCGCGAGCAGGTCGCTCGGCCCAACTTCGAACCGAAAGGGGCTGTGCGCGGTGTTCTCCACGCGCACCACCTCGGTGGCCACGCCATCGCGCAGCCAGACAAAGCCGCAGCACTCGTCCGGCGCGTCTTGGAGCGCGTGGTCGACGATCTGCTGCAGGAGGTCCGGGGCGATCTGCATCACCCGGCACGATATCGCTGCGAGTTTCGCCCCCCCTGGGCGAACACTCGCGACGGGACCTCGCCCCCTGGGCGAGCGTTCCGCCTATTCAGACTTGATCGCGGGCTTCTCGTCGTCGTCGGCGACGCCGTTGAGCGAGTCCTTGAACTCACGCATCCCCTTGCCCATGGCGCGGCCCGCTTCGGGCAGCTTCTTGGGACCGAGGACGATCAGGGCAATCACCAGGATGACGAGCAGTTCAGGAAATCCGACGCCGGGCATACGACAAGGGTATCGGCAGGGCGGGGGCGTTTTCTTAAGTTCTTGCTACCACCACACCGTCGACTCGAGGTTGGCGACCTCGTCGACCGGCAGCGTGTAAATGCCGGAGGAGAGGTACTTCCAGCCGTCGTCGCAGACGATGAAGACGACGTTGCCCTCGTCCATCTCGTTGGCGATGCGGACCGCGATCGAGGCGATTGCGCCCGAGGAGACGCCCGCGAAGATGCCCTCCTCGTCGAGCAGCTTGCGCGTCCAGATGATCGCGTCGCGGTTGGTCACGAAGATCTTGCGATCGAGGACCGAGAGATCGATGATCGGCGGGATGAAGCCGTCGTCCAGGGAGCGCAGGCCCTGGACCGGCTCGCCCTGCATGGGCTCTGCGGCGACGATCTTGACCGCGTCGCCGAGCTCCTCCTTGAAGCGCCGGCCGTTGCCCATCAGCGTGCCGCCGGTCCCCAAACCGGCGACGAACGCCGAGATGTTGCCGTCGAGCTCCTGCAGGATCTCCGGTGCGGTGCCCTCGTAGTGGGCCCGCGGGTTCGCCGGGTTCCCGTACTGGTAGGGCATGTAGTACGAGGCGTCGCCCTCGGCCATCTTCAAGGCCATGGCGACCGCGCCGTTGGAGCCCTGGTCCCCGGGCGAGTACACGATCTCGGCGCCGTACATCGTCAGCAGCTGCGTACGCTCGGGCGTCACGTTGTCGGGCATGACGACCTTCAGCTTGTAGCCCTTGCGCCGGCAGATCATCGCCAGCGCGATGCCCGTGTTGCCCGACGTCGGCTCCAGGATCGTCGTGCCGGGCTTGATCGCGCCCTTCTCCTCGGCGTCCTCGATCAGCGCCCGCGCGACGCGGTCCTTGACCGAGCCCGTCGGGTTGTGGGACTCCATCTTGGCCCAGATGCGCACACCCGGCTTGGGCGACAACCGGCGCAACTCGACCAGCGGGGTGTTGCCGATCGCCTGCACGATGTCGCCGTAGCGACCGCCGCAGGGCCGGTTCTGAAGGGGCGGGACAGCCATGACTTCAGGAAATATAGCGCCGCTCTGACCCCTGGACAGAGCGACGCTGCCGGTGCGGCAGGAGCGCTACGAACCGCCGGCCATGGCGGGCAGGATCACGAGGCTGTCGCCCGCGCCGACCGGCGTCGTCAGGCCGTCCAGCACGCGGACGTCCTCGTCGTTGAGGTAGACGTTGACGTAGCGGTTGAGCGCGCCGTCGTCGCCGAAGAGCTGGCCGCGTGTGTCGGGGTGCGCGGTGGCCAGGCCCTCGAGCACCTCGCCGACCGTCGCGCCGTCGGCGTCGACCTCACGCTCGCCGCCCACGGAGGGGCGCAGCACGGGGGGAATGCGGATCTTTGCCATAGCTGGTGAGGACCCTAGTGGGTGTCGTCGGGGGTCGGGTGCGTGCATCGTGCGCGATCCACGACGGCGCCCACTAACCCGCCGCGGCGCAGAACGCCTCGTAGTCGGGGAAGACCCCGAGCTCCTCGTCGGTGATCTCCGATGGCTCGCGCGAGCAGATCGGGCACTCCGGGTCGCGGCGCACTTTCAGCTCGGTCGTCGTCGCGCCGAGCGCGTCGTAGATCAGCAGGCGGCCGATCAGCGGGTCGCCCTCGCCAATGATCAGCTTGACGACCTCGGTGGCCTGCAGCAGGCCCATCGTCCCGGGCAGCACGCCGAGGACGCCGTTGGCGCCGCAGGATGGCGCGAGCTCGGCCGGCGGCGGCTGACGGAAGAGACAGCGGTAGCACGGGCCCTGGTAGGGCGCGAAGACGCTGAGCTGGCCCTCGAAGCCGAGGATGGCCGCGCTGACCACCGGGATCTTCAGACGCACCGACGCGTCGTTGAGCAGGTAGCGGGTCGGGAAGTTGTCGACGCCGTCGACCACGATGTCGTAGTCCTTGATGATGTCGACGATGTTGGAGGCGTCCAGGCGCGTCTCGTACTTGCGCACGACCACGTCGGGGTTGAGGTCGTTGATCGCCTTCTCGGCGCTGTCGACCTTCGGCGTGCCGACGCCCGCGGTCGTGTGGATGACCTGGCGCTGGAGGTTGGAGACGTCCACCGTGTCGTCGTCGACGATGCCGAGCGTTCCGACACCCGCCGCAGCGAGGTAAAGCGCGGTCGGCGAGCCGAGGCCGCCGGCGCCGAGCAGCAGCACCTTGGCGTCGAGCAGCTTCTGCTGACCCTCGACCCCGACCTCGGGAAGCAGGAAGTGGCGCGAGTAGCGCTGGCGCTGCTCGGGCGTGAACGTGCGCGGGACTTCGACGGCGTAGCCGCGGTCCTTCCACAGCGTGTAGCCGCCGGTCATCGACTCGACGTGCTCGTAGCCGAGCTGCTCCCTGAGCGTCTTGGCGGCGAGCGCTGAGCGGTTGCCCGAGGCGCAGTAGAGGATCACGCGCTCAGAGCGATCCGGGGCGGCGCCCTCGATGCGGGACTCCAGGTGGCCGCGGGTGACGAACTTCGCGCCGGGGATGTGCCCGGCGTCCCACTCGTCGCTCTCGCGCACGTCGATGATCACCACGCCGTCAGCGCCGAGGATCTCGCTCACCGCGGAGGGGTCGATCTCGTCGATCTGGGCCTTGACCTGCTTGATGTACTCGGCGCCGGAGGGGCTCATCGGGCTGTATTCACCTGAACGTCGGTCGGGATTCGCGCTTCAGAAAGTGTAGCGCGGCCGAACGCCGATGAGAACGTGGAGGTGACCGTCTACCTGGAGCGCCCCCCGGCGCCAGATAGACGGTCCCTCGCCACTTGCCGCACCGGGACTGCTCAAGGTTCCGGCCGGGACTTGCTGCACCAGGAGTATCGGGTTTGGTCACAGCGGCCGATATGGGGTCTAGACCCCAACATGCGCAAGCCGACGCTCGCTACCCAGATCCTCACGGTCAACGCGCTGCTGATCCTCGCCACGGGCGCGGCGGCGATCGCCGCTGCACGCCTGTCGCTCGACGACGTCGGCGGCTTCCGCCAGGCGCTTGTGCTCGTCGCCGGCATCCTCTGCGCGGTGCTGGTCAACGGCGTCGTGCTGCGGCGCCGCTTCGCGCCGCTGGACAAGCTGATCGACGTGATGGAGCGCATCGACCTGGCCAGCCCCGGCCAGCGCGCCGATGTGCCCGAGGCCGATTCTGAGGACGTCATCCGGCTCGTGCAGGCGTTCAACCGCATGCTCGGCCGGCTCGAGGACGAGCGGACGCGGACCGCGGCCGCCGTGCTCCAGGGACAGGAAAGCGAGCGCGCCCGCGTCGCGCGCGACCTGCACGACGAGTGCAACCAGGCGCTGACGGCCGTCCTGCTGCGGCTGGAGGCCCACGTCCACAGCGCGCCGGAAGAGCTCCGCGAGGAGCTGCGTGAGACCAAGGCCGTTGCGGTCACCGCGATGGACGAGCTGCTGCGCCTCGCCCGCGAGCTGCGCCCCGCCGCCCTGGACGACCACGGCCTGGAGGCCGCGCTGCGCAACCAGCTGGAGCGCTTCAGCGCGCAGACGGGCGTGCCCGCGGCGCTGCGCTGCTATGACCCCTTGACCGATCTCGCCGACCACGAGCAGACCGTGGTCTACCGCGTCGTGCAGGAGTCGCTGTCGAACATCACCCGCCATGCCGGCGCGTCCAACGTGGTCGTCGAGATCGGCCGCGACCATGGCCGGCCGGTCGTCCGCGTGGTCGACGATGGCGCCGGCTTCACGACCACCGAGGCGTCCGATGGCATCGGCCTCGTCGGGATGCGCGAGCGCGCGCGCCTGGCGCGCGGGCGGGTGCAGGTGACCTCGACGCCCGGCCGGGGGACCGCCGTCGAGCTGCGGCTGGATCGCGACCTGTGGGTGGCGTCAGAGAGCGAAGCCGCCGCATGAAGCTGCTGATCGCCGACGACCACGGTGTCGTCCGCGGCGGGCTCAAGCTCCTGCTCGAGCGCCAGGCCGACATGGAGGTCGTCGCCGAGGCCGGCGACGGCGCAGAGGCCGTCGAGCGCGCGCTGGCGCAGCGGCCCGACGTCTGCATCCTGGACGTCTCGATGCCCAAGTTGACCGGGCTGCAGGCCGCGCGCGAGATCCGCCAGCAGGCGCCCGACACCGCCGTCCTGATCCTCTCGATGCACGACGACGACCGCTACCTCTTCGAGGCGCTGAAGGCCGGCGCCGGTGGCTACGTGCTCAAGAAGGAAGCCGACCAGTTCCTGGTCGACGCCGTCCGCGCGGTCGTGCGCGGCGAGCCGTTCCTGACCAATGCCGCCCAGAGCGCGCTCGTGCGCGAGTGGATGGCCGACGACAGCACCGGGCCCGCCGAGCCGCTCACCCCGCGCGAGCAGGAGGTCCTCAAGCTGATCGCCGAGGCCCACACCAACCGCGAGATCGGCGAGATCCTGCACCTCTCGGAGAAGACGGTGGAGTCCCACCGGGGCAACCTGCTGCGCAAGCTCGGCATGCGCGATCGTGTGGAGCTCGTGCGCTATGCGATCCGCCGCGGGCTGATCGAGCCGTAGGCCTTAGGACCTCGGCCCGACGTCCACTTGTCCGATGGGGCATCCTTGAGGGTGGTGAGCGAGCAGCAGGAGCATCCCGAGGGCGCCGTCGCGGCGCAGGAGCCGGCCCAGCCGGCCGCAGAGTCGCAGGCCCCCGTGGCCGAGCCGACCGATGCCGCGCCGGAGCGCCAGCCCGTCGAAGCGACGACGCCGGAGCCGGAGGCCACCGAGGCCCCTGCTGCTGCGGAAGAGGCGCCGAGCCCGGACCCGCCGGTCGAGGCTGAGGCGCCGGCCGCGGAGGTCGAGGCGCCCGCCGCGCCCGAGGCCGAAGCGCCCGCATCTGAGGCGGCGATCGAGCAGCCTGCCACGCCCGAGGCGCGCGAGCGCACCACGCCCGTCGCGGCGGGCGGGGTGAGCACTGTCGGACCCAAGATCCTTGGCGTCGCCGAGGAGAAGACGCTCCCGGTCGTCAAGAAGCGCCTGCAGGAGAAGCCCAAGCGCGAGCCGCTGCCGTGGCCGGAGCTGCGCGCCGCCGTCGCCGCCACGCGCGACCAGCTCGACGTCGCCGAGCTCAAGGAGCTCTTCCGCGGCTTCCCCGAGAAGCTGCGCGAAGAGGTCACCGAGAACGTCCGCGGCTTCCAGAAGGGCGCCCGCCGGCCCGTCTCCCAGCACGCCGCCAAGCAACTGGCCCGCGCCGCGCACACCGCGCGCCGGATGAAGAAGAGCTCGCACCCGTCCGGCGAGGTCGCCCAAGCCCTCGGCCAGGCGATGGCCGCCGAGATGATCGCCTCGCTGGAGCCCGAGAAGGCCGCCCAGGTGATCCTGCCCAAGCGCGATCTGCTCGAGCGCGAGAACCGCCAGGCGGACCGGCGCCGGCGCGACGAGGAGGACAAGCGTCGCGACGAGCAGCGCCGTGCCAAGCGCGAAGACGCCCGCTCCAGCCGCCAGCAGACCTCCTTCGGCGAGTTCTCCGGGGCCAAGATCAAGGGTCTCGACGAGCTCGCCGCGCTCTTCCCGTCGGCCGAGGCGCCCGCTGAGGAGGTCGCGTCCGAGACCGTCGACGAGGTCGCGATCCCCGCTGCAGAGCCAGATCCGCCGGTCACGCCGGCCACGACGACGGTTGAGCCTGAGGCTCAAGTCGAGGGTGAGAGTGCGCCCGAGACGCCCGAAGTCTCGGCCGACGAGGCCATCGAGACCGGCTCGGCGCCGCAGCCTGACGACGACGGCACCGCCGCCGCCTGACCGGCGGACCGATGCCGGTCCGCGCCCGCCTCGCGATGATGCTCGCGGCGACGTTCGTCCTCGTCGCCGCGCTCAGCGTCGTCCTTTTCACAGGTGGCAGCGACCACGCCGGCGGGGCAGGCTTCGACGGCGCGCTGCGGCCGCCCGGCATCCCGCCGATCGACTTCGCGCTCAAGGATCAGGACGGCAAGGTCGCCACGCTGGACCAGTACCGCGGGCAGCCGGTGATGCTGACCTTCATGTACTCGACCTGCCGCGACACCTGCCCGCTGACCGCCCAGCAGATCAAAGGCGCGCTGGATCAACTCGGCAAGGACGTCCCGACGCTGGCGATCTCCGTCGATCCGGCCAATGACACCAAGCTCAACGCCCGCCGCTTCGTCAACCAGCAGGGCCTGACCAAGCGCATGCGCTTCCTGCTCGGCGACCGCGCGCAGCTGGAGCCGATCTGGGATGCCTACGGCATCCAGCCGCAGAGCAAGAAGTTCGAGCACTCCGCCTACGTCGTGCTCGTGGATGCTCATGGCGTGCAGCGGGTCGGGTGGCCGGTGGACAAGCTGACGCCGGAGGGCTTGGCGCACGACCTGCGGTTACTGGGGGCCTGAGACGGGCGTCTGGTCGACATCGGGGCCCGCGCCCTCATCCTCGTCGTCCCCGAGCCGCTTGTCCTTCCAGCTCTGATACCCCAGCGCACCGACCACGATCAACACCGGCGCGAGGTACAGCAGGCCCGCGAACCAGTGGCCGGCGTGGGCCAGGATGAGGCCGGCGATGGTCACTGCTGGGCCGCCGCCGAGAGGAGCCAGAGGCCGAGGCTGGTGAAGGCGACCATGACCGCGAGCATCCAGTACTGCGAGCGCGTCGCGTCGCGCGCCTTGGTGAAGAGCGCCAGCGCGCGGTCGTGGGCGAGCGCGAGGCCGGCGACGTGGCCGAGCACGAGCGCGGCGACCTGGACGTACCAGATGCCCGTCGCGCTGATCCACGTGTAGTTGATGGTGTCGGCCGCCGTGCCGAGCAGGTTGGAGCCGTCGCCGAGCGGGTCGGAGGCCAGCGCCCCGATCGCCTGGCCCTGGTAAGCGACCAGCGAGAAGTAGTGGGCCAGCACGTAGGCGAAGGCGATCGGGATCAGCGTGTGGATGAACGCGCCGGACAGCTCACGGGTCGACAGCCGCCGGCCGACCGTGTGCATCCCCATCACGCCGAGCCGGTAGAGCAGCCCGATCAGACAGCACATGACGACGATGCCGACGGTCCCCGCCCATTCCAGCGCGTGCTCGGCGTTCAGACCGAGACTGCCGAAGAAGTCCTGCAGATGGGGCACGATCGAGTTCCACGTCGTGCCTTGGGAGAAGCCGTCGAAGCTGGTCGTCCCGATCATCGTGCAGAGCAGCGCGACGGTGCCGGCTACGGGCGTCAGCGCCGGCGCGCCGCCCAGCGGCGGGCGCGTGAACAGCGCGCGATCGCGCCAGTGCAGCGGCGAGATCCGCGCGAACATCCCGAAGTAGACGCCGAACGCGTCGCCGCGCCGCGACCACATCTCGACCCCGTAGAGGCTCATGCCGACCAACTGCACCGCGGCGTAAGCCAAGGCCATGATCGCCAGCTGCGACGGGTCGTCCTTGTTGGCGTACACCAACTCGACCCAGGCGAAGATCAACACGCCGGCCACGGCCGGCCAGCGCCCCAGCCACGCTGGGTAGGGCAGCGGCTCGACGCCCTCCACCGCGCCGGTGCGCTTCATCACCCAGCCGACGCCCTTGCCGACCGCCAGCCACGGGTTGATCGCCCGGAAGACGTCGCCGAACACGACGGTGACGAACGGGATGCCGACCCAGAAGAAGACGTAGATGACCGTCGGCAGGATGTTGGCCGTCGCCGCCTGCGTGCCCGCAAAGCCGGCGTAGATGACGAAGACGAAGAGCGCGATCCCCAGCAGGCCGAAGACGATCTCCAGCGCGCGGGAGATGCCGAAGCGCCGCCGCTCGACGACGGTCTGCAGGCGCGGCGTGGCCCACAGCACGGCGAGGCCGACGAACGAGGCGACGAGCACGACCGCTGCAGCCCAGGCAAAGAGCCAGCGCGGGATCGGCAGGTCCTGCTTGCCGACGAGGCCGTGCGCGGACGCCGAGGCGGGCAGCGCCAGCGCGATCGCCAGCGAGCCCGCAGCAACGCGAAGGCCCTTCACGAGGGGTCGACCTCGACTTCGGCGATTTGGGTCCCGTGGTCTTCGAGCTCGACGATGAAGCGGCCCTCGATCGTGGCCGGCACCGAGAACGTCGCGCTGCCGCCGGCCTTGACGTCCTTGTGGACGTCGTAGCCGTGGAAGTGGATCTCGTCGGCCGTGTCGGACTTGACCCTGAACTTGATGGTGTCGCCCTTGGTGAAGGTGATGCGCTTGACGCCACCCTGCGGCTTGGCGTCGACGACCGTGACGGTCGGAACCGCGGGCGCTGACGGCGGCGGCGTGGTCGCCTGCGTGGCGGTGCCGCCGGTCGCCGTCGTGTCGCTTGGGGCGGGCGCGACGGCCGTCGTGTCCGCGGTCGTCTTGGCCTTGTCGTCATCGCCGGAGCCGTTGGCGATGATGAATCCCACCACCAGCACGACCACCGCCGCCACGACGATCCCGATACGGGCGCGAGAGGACATGCGGCACAACCTAAGGGACGGCGCAGCGGACCGTCGCAGCGGCTCGTTGTCACCGTCGCCCGGCCCCGTCAGCGCGCTTACGCCGGCCGCACAACGACGGAGGGGCGGGCCAGATGGCCCGCCCCTCGCGGAGACAGCTTCGCCTCAGAACTGCTGTGCGTCAGATGCTTAGCACTTGCCCGCAGACTTCTCCGCGGTGCCCGTCCCGCCGGCCTCGGCCGTGAAGGTGACCTTCACCTTGCGGGTGCCCTTGCAGCCGGTGGACGTGAAGACGCCCTTCGTCCCGCTGCCCTTGGCGATGTTCGACGACACGCTCGTGATGCCGACGTCCAGCCCCGGGGCCGGGTGCAGCAGCGGGTTCGGCGGGACCGAGAAGGTCAGCGACGAGCCCGTCGAGTCGTTCTTCAGCTTCGCGTCGATCGCCTGGTTGATCGTCGTGAGGCAGTCCGGCGGCGTGCCGTGCAGGAACAGCGCGAGGCTGCTCGGGCCGCCGGCGTAGATGTCGAGGTTCAGGTTGCACTTCGACGCGGGATCCACGGGGTTGCCCGCGTGACCGACCAGCGCGTTGACCTTGCCGGTGCCGACGTGGGTGCCCTTGGGACAGCTGGCATCCGACGCGGCGGCGGTGATCGCCGAAGCCTTGCAGTACTTGCCCTTGGCAATACCCTTGGTGTTGAACTTCAGACCGTCGAAGTGGATCTTGTACGTCGAGACGGGCTGGGACAGGGTGCCGTCAACCGCGGGCTTGACCGTGTAGTTGAAGACCACGCCCACATGCTTGGGCTTGGCCTTGGTGCCACCACTGGCGATCTTGCCGGTGACGCCGTAGATGTTGCCGCCCGACTGGGCCAGGGCGACGGCGGTGAAACAGAGCATCGTGGCGATGAGAGCCACCACGAGAGAGACCTTGCGCAAAGCTTCTCCTAAAGGTTCGCGGGACAGGTGCGCAGCTTACTTAGACCCTCAGGGGCACAAAAGTTACGGTCCCTTCGAACATCCCGGCGCATTCATCTGCGCGGCCGGCCGCCTGATTGGGTGCGCTGCTAGCGTCGCGCGCCGTGCGCGTTCCCACCGACACCATCGCCGCCCCGATGTTCCCCGCGAGCCTGCCATGGCTCAACGTCGCGACGCTGCGGATGGACAAGCAGCGCGGCCGCCCGGTGCTGCTGGAGTTCTGGGATTTCTGCCGGCCCGCCTCGCTGCGCACGCTGCCCTACCTGCAGGCCTGGCACGCGCGCTACGCCGAGGCCGGCCTGCGCGTGATCTCCGTCCACGCGCCGGGCTTCGCGCCCGGCCGCGATCCCGAAGCGGTCGCCGCGGCCGTCGAGCGCCTGGGCATCGAGCATCCCGTGCTGCTCGACACCGACCTGCAGCTCTGGCAGATCTACGAGAACCAGGGCTGGCCGTCGCGCTACCTGTTCAACCAGGAGCTGCGGCTCTTCGAGGTGCACTTCGGCGAGGGCGGCTACCACGAGACCGAAGCGGCGATCCAAGAGCTGCTCGACGTCGACGCCGAGCCCGTCGCCTATCTGCATCCCGAGGACGATCCCGATGCCCGCATCGTCGTGCCGACGCCCGACGTCGAGGGCCCCTACTCCGGGCCCTACGAGGCGGGCGCGGTCTGGGCGGTGCTCGAGGGCGAGGGAACCATCACGGTCAACGGCGACGAGCGTCCGGTCGGCTTCACCGGCGCCCACCTGCTCGTCGACCATGGCCATCATGAAGCCGCGGTCCTCGAGCTCGAGCTCGGCGACGGCGTCACCTGCCACGCCGTCTGCTTCACGCCGGGCCTGGCGCCCGACGCCTAAGCGGCGTCGGCGTCCGCGTCGTCTCGTACGAGGTCGTCGTCGGCCAGCAGCCGTAGGAGCTGCGGCGCGCCGCGGTCCTCGACGAGGATCGCGCCGCCGGGCCAGTACGGGCTGGCGGTGCCGGCGGCCTGGGTGAAGACCGGCTCGTGGACCCAGCTGCCGCTGTTGTGCAGCCAGGCGCCGGATGGCGTGCGCCACTCGGTGACGTCATCGTCAGCCAGCGGGCCGGCGCGGTGGCTGTGGCCGAAGATGACGTGCTCGGCCTCGATGCCGAGGCGGCCGACGACCTCGCCGAGCGCGTCGAGGGCGTTGCGGCGCAGCGCGTCGCCGGAGAGGTCGGAGCGCACGGGGCCGATGCCGAGCAGGTTCAGCCCGCGGATGCCGAGCGGGAAGACCGCGGTCAGCAGCCGCGCGCGGACCGGCTGGTGGCCGTCGCCCTGGAGCAACTCATAGGCCTTGCCCGCGCGACCTGCGCCGGCGCCCAACCCCTCCCTGGCGGCACGCTGGGCGGCGCTCGTGATCCAGGCATACAGCGGGGCGAGCACGCGCTCGTAGTCCTCGGCGACCGCGGGATCCCCTACAGCGCCGACCATCCGGCTCATCGCCCCGGCGGCCAGACGCTCGAAGGTCGGCACGGTCCCGTGCGGATCAAGATAATGGCCATGCATCGCATAGACATCGGGGCGCAGCCAGATGCCCGGATAGGCGATCTCGACGCCGACGTTGTGGTCGCCACCGCCACCCAGCCAGCCCGCAACCTGGCGCGCGAGCGCTGACGCCGTCCCGGGCTTGACGCGCGTCTCGTGGCCGAGCGGGCGCTGGGCGCGGCCGTCCAGCCACGGCGCGGCCAGCGCGTGGTCGTGGTTACCGGGCACGAGGACGACCTCCGCGCCGGCCGGCAACGCCGCGCCCATCGCCTCCAGCGCGGGCCGGGCTCGCGCCAGCGCCTCACGTGCCGGCCCGTGGCGCAGCTCCAGCGTGTCACCGAGGAGCACCAGCCGCGATGTCCGCGCCAACTCCACCAACAACGGCTCACGCGCCACGGGGTCGCGCAGAACGTCAACGCCGGTGCGGCCACCGAGATGCAGGTCGGAGATGACGAGGGTGCGCATCGGCCGCGAGGGTATCCGGCCCGCCCGCGCGGCCGATGCACATCGCGCGCGCCGCGCCAGGGGCTACCCCAGCCCGGCCGCCTTGCGGGCCGTCTGTGCCTCATGGCGGCTGGCGATCACGCGGTCGATCAAGCGATAGCCCGTCGCCTCCTGCGCGGTGAAGTAGTTGTCGCGCTCGATGTCGGCTTTGATCCGCGCCTGGTCCTGGCCGGTGTGGTGGGCGTAGATCTCCTCGTAGCGATGGCGAAGGGCGATCGCCTCGCGGGCGTGGATCTCCATGTCGCTGGACTGTCCCTGGTAGGAGCCGTGGGGCTGGTGGATCAGGATCCGCGCGTTGGGCAGCGCGCTGCGCTTGCCGGCCGCGCCGCCGGCCAGCACCAGCGAGCCGCCCGACATTGCGATGCCACAGCAGATCGTCGCCACGTCGCAGGTGACGAACTGCATCGCGTCATACATCGCCAGCGCCGCGTAGGCGTCGCCGCCCGGCGAGTTGACGTACAGGTTGATGTCCTTGTCGGGATCGTCGGCCTCGAGGTGCAGCAGCTGGGCGACGACGAGGTTGGCGATCTCGGCGTCGATCACGCTGCCGAGGAAGACCACGCGGTCGTTGAGCAGGCGCGAGTAGATGTCGAACGAGCGCTCGCCGCGTGGCGACTGCTCGACGACCATGGGCACGAGGGGCATGAGTCAGGCTCCTATCCGGTCTTCACGCAACCATTTGGTTGCACATTTGCCGACACGCTAGCATTCGCAACCATGGAGTTGCACGAAGAGCTGGGCGCCGTCCGGCGCGAGACCGTCCTCGACGCTCCGCGCGACGCGGTGTGGGCGCTCGTCGCCGAGCCCGAGGGCCTGGCGACCTGGCTGGCCGACGACGTCGACCTCGACGAGGTCGCCCCCGGCGCCTCCGGCACCGTGACCGAGGACGGCGAGCTGCGCGACGTCACGATCGAGGAGGTGCAGGAGGGCCGGCGCGTCGCGCTGTCCTGGTGCGCCCCCGGCGGTGAGCCGTCGCTGGTGGAGCTGACGCTCGACGACGACGGCGATCAGCGCACCCGCATGGTGATCGTCGAGGTGCCGGTCCTGGCGCTGCGCGTGGCGGCGATCCGCACGCTGCACGCCTCGGCTTCCGCGCGCGGGCCGCAGATGGCCCTTGCGGCGTAATGGATCGCGATCCCGGACCCGTCTTCGCCGCCCTCGCCGACCCCACCCGCCGCGAGGTCGTGCGGCTGCTCGCCGCCCACCCCGGCCTGACCGCCTCAGCGCTGGCCGGTGAGCTCCCAGTCAGCCGCCAGGCGATCGCCAAGCACCTCGCCCAACTGCGCGACGCCGGGCTCGCCTCAGCCGAGCACGCCGGCCGCGAGACGCGTTACCGGCTCACGCCCGAGCCGCTGGCGGGCGCGATGGCGTGGATGGTCGCCGCGGGTGCCCAGTGGGACACGCGGCTGGAGCGGCTCAAGCGGCAGCTGTAGGAGCGCCGGCCAGCGCGGCGCGGCGACGCTCTTTGGTGGCGCGCAGGTCCAGGTCGGCCTTCTCCAGCAGGTCACCGGCAGTCGCGCCGTCCTGCGGGAAGACGGCGACGCCGATCGACGCGCGCACCGGTGCGGCGTCGGCCGCCGCGATCGTGGCCAGCGCGTCCTCGATGCGCTGGGCCAGCAGCGCTGCGCCCTCGCCATCGGATTCGGGCAGCAGCACGGAGAACTCGTCGCCGCCCTGCCGGGCCACGACGTCGGTCCCGCGAACGTTCTCAACCAACACGCGGCCGACCTCCTGGAGCAGGCGGTCGCCCTCCAGGTGGCCGTGGGCGTCGTTGATCTCCTTGAAGGAGTCGACGTCGAGCGTCAGCAGCGCGAACCGCTGCGGGTCAACGGCGGTCGCGGTGTGCAGCCGCTCGTGCAGCTTGCGGTAGTTGCCGACGCCGGTCAGCGGGTCGCGCTCCGAGCGGCGCTGCCACTCGGCGGCGGCACGCTCAGCATCGCGGGCGCGGATAACCGCGGTCGCGGCGCAGGCGGCAAAGCACGCGGTGGCCGACGGCCAGTCGGCGAGCACCACGCCGGCAAAGCAGCCGGCGAGCGCGAGCGCGGTCTGGCAGACAACGCCCAGGGTGGGAGTGCGGAGGGACATTCCGCACCATGTGGTCGGACAGCTGACCTCCCGCTTGAGGCGAGAAACCCTGCGTCCAGCGAACGTCTACGCGCCGGCGGGCGCGGGCGTCTGGCCCGCAGCGACCATTGCCTGGCGAATGGCCTTGGGCAGCATGAAGCGCACGTCTTCCTGGACGACCTGAAACTCCTCGACCTGCTCGGTACCTCGAGCGCGGAAGAAGTCCACGAGCCGCTGCACGAGCTCTTCGGGCGCGCTGGCGCCGGAGGAGATGCCCACGACGCGGCGACCCTCGAGCCACGCCTCGTCGATCTCTGAGACGTCGTCGATCAGATGCGCGTCGGTGCCCAGCTCACGCGTGACCTGCACGAGCCGGTTGGAGTTCGACGAGTTCTTGGAGCCGATCACCAGCAGCAGGTCGCAGTGCGACGCCATCTGCTTGACGGCCGCCTGGCGGTTGGTGGTGGCGTAACAGATGTCGTCCGTACGCGGACCGGTGATCGCCGGGAACTTCGCGCGCAACCGGTTGATGATGGTGAGCGTCTCGTCCACCGACAGCGTCGTCTGCGAGATGTAGGCGATCTTCTCGGGGTCGTCGACCTCGAGCGCGTCGACGTCGGCCTCGGTCTCGACCAACACGATGTGCTCGGGCGCCTCGCCCATCGTGCCCTCGACCTCCTCGTGGCCGGCGTGGCCGATGAGGACAATCGTGTAGCCCTCGGAGGCGAACTTGACCGCCTCGCGATGGACCTTGGTCACCAGCGGGCAGGTCGCGTCGATCGTCTGCAGCCCCCGCCGCTGCGCGTCCTCGTGGACGGCCGGCGAGACGCCGTGGGCGGAGAAGACCGTAGTCGCGCCCTCCGGCACGGTGTCGTTGAGCTCGTCGACGAAGATCGCGCCGCGCTCGCGCAACTGCTCGACCACGTGCTTGTTGTGGACGATCTCCTTACGGACGTAGACCGGCGCCCCGTAGAGCTCGAGCGCGCGCTCCACGGTCTGCACGGCACGGTCGACCCCGGCGCAGTAGCCGCGCGGGGCCGCAAGGAGGAGCTTCTCGACGGTCGCGGCCATTGGTGCCAATTGTAGAACGCCTGGGAGCGTGGGTCCCTACCGGGCCGCGGGTTTCGCCCCCCCTGGGCCAGTGTTCCCCTAGGACGGCCAGGAGCGGATCAGCTCGACCATCGTCTCCCCCACCGCGTCGACGCTCTGCTCGGAGAGCTTGTCGTAGGTGTCGGTCAGCTTGTGCTGGTAGGGATAGGACCAGTCGATGAGGTCGACGGCCGGGATCTCGGCCCGCAGGAACGGCGTGTGGTCGTCGAAGATGCTCGTCTGCGTCTTGTCGGGGAAGATCGCCTGGACCCCGACGCGCTTGGCCGCCGCGCGGACCTCGTCCCAGAGCGAGGAGGTCGAGGACCCCTCGCGCGGGAGCCGCACGCCCTTGTTGCCGATGTAGTCCAAGAGGACCATCGCCCGGACCTCCTCGGCATGGAGCTGGACGTAGGACTTCGAGCCGCGCAGCGCATCGGCGTAGAAGTCGCTGGTCGGCGCGGGCTCCTCCTCCCCGTCGAAGAGGACGAAGCGGATGCCCGGCGAGACCGCGCTGCGCTGCACCTTCTTGAGCGCGCGGGCCAGCTCGACCACGGCGCCGACCGCGGCGGCCGAATCGTTGGCGCCGACGAAGCCCTTGGGGCGGTTGATGGTGTCGTAGTGGGCGCCGATGACGATCACCGGGCCGGGGCCGGGCAGGTCGCCGACGATGTTGCGCAGACCGGGCTTTGCCAGGACGTTCTCAAAGCGCCCGTTGGGCAGCTCGGCGCGCAGCTTGACCGCGACCCGGCGCAGCGCCGGCGAGCCCGCGGGGCGCGGCCCGGCGTCGATCTGCATCTTGGCCGTCGCCATCGCGCGCCCGCCGTCGAAGCGGTTGACGTTGGCACTCGGCACCGTGCCGGCGCGCTGACTCGTCGCCAGCGGCTCGTCGTCATGGTTGGCGCCGCTGAAGAACGGGAACCCATGGACGGTCAGCGCGATCAGCCCACCAAAGAGCACCAACTGGCCGACCAGCGCGACCACCAGCAGTTTGACCGAGAGGCGGCCGCCGCCATCGCCGTTGTCCACGCGGGGAGCGACGGGTCCGTCGGGCGCTTCGGCGGCGTCGGGCACGTCGGCAGTCACCCGCAAGACGGTACCGGCATGACCGGGCGCGGAGCCCCATCAGGGGCTGAGTGAATGCCCTGCACCGCTGGCGTTTACAGAGTAAGCTGACAGTCGACGACGTGGAAATCGGGGGAAGTCTGGGATGGCACAGCAGCATCTGGATCGGCTGACGGCGGTCGACGCGTCGTTCCTGGCGCAAGAAGGGCCCGCGTCGCACATGCACATCGGTGGCCTCGTCATCTGCGAGGGCCCGGCGCCGGGCTACGAGGAGATGCTCGACCACATTCGGACGCGCCTGCACCTCGTGCCGCGCTACCGCCAGCGGCTCGCGCAACCGCCGCTGGAGACCGGGCGTCCGCTGTGGGTCGACGACCCCACGTTCAACCTCGAGTACCACGTCCGTCAGACCGCGCTGCCCTCGCCCGGCTCCGAGGACCAGCTGATGCGCCTCGTCGCGCGGATCATGTCCCAGCAGTTGGATCGCTCCAAGCCGCTGTGGGAGATGTGGATCATCGAAGGGCTGGACGACGGCGGCTTCGCGCTGATCAGCAAGACCCACCACGCGATGGTCGACGGCATCAGCGGCGTCGACCTGGCGACCGTGATGTTCGACCTCTCCCCGGTCCCGCCGGAGGTCCCGCACTCCGACGAGCCGTGGCAGCCCCGACATGAGCCGACGGGCGCCGAGCTCGTCGCCGGTGGTGCCATCGGCCTGGCGCGCGCCGCAGCGGGTGCGACGGCCAGCGCGCTGGGCATCGTGCGCAACCCGCAGGCGACGCTGCGCGCGCTCGGCGAAGCCGCCGAGGGCCTCGGCGAGGTCGCGTGGGCCGGGCTCAACCCCGCACCGGCGACGCCGCTGAACGTCGAGATCGGCCCGCATCGGCGCTACCGCGTCGTGCGCAACCGGCTCGAGGACTTCAAGGAGGTCAAGAACGCGTTTGGCGGCACCGTCAACGACGTGGTCCTGACCGTCGTCAGCGGCGCGCTGCGCGACTGGCTGCACTCGCGCGGCATGCGCACCGAGGGGCTGGAGCTGCGCGCGCTGGTTCCGGTCTCTACCCGCGCACAGGACGAGAAAGGCGATCTCGGCAACCGCATCACGGTGATGCGCGGGCCGTTGCCGGTCTACATCGGCGACCCGATCGCGCGGCTGCGCGCCGTCAAGGCGTCGATGGACGGCCTGAAGGAGTCCAAGCAGGCGGTTGGCGCCGAAGTCCTGACCGGTGTGCAGAGCTTCGCGCCACCGACCATTCTGGCCCAGGCCTCGCGACTGAACTTCTCGACCAGGCTCTTCAACCTGATCGTCACCAACGTGCCGGGACCGCAGCTGCCGTTGTACGTCCGCGGCCGCGAGATGCACGACGTCTTCCCCGTCGCGTTCCTGCCCAAAGGCCACTCGCTGGCGATCGCGATCATGTCCTACAACGGGCAGATGAACTTCGGGCTGCTCGGCGACTACGACGCGCTGCCCGACCTGGACCGCATCGGCGACGGCATCGAGGCGTCGCTGGCCGAGCTGCTCGCGCTGGCGCGCCGGCGCAAGGCGCCCGCGAAGGCCAGCGCCAACGGCGCTTCCCGAGTCGGCTCGCCGGTCTAACGCCGGGCGACGCGGACGCTCGCGTCGGCCTTGGCCGGTGGCAGCTCGCGGTTGCCCGCGTTATCTATGGCGATCGTGAAGAAGCGGTACAGCGCGCCGCGCTTGCCGCGCAGTTGCATGGAATGCCGTCGCGTCGTCGCGATCTTCCGCGCCTTGTGACCCGGCGTTGAGCGCCAGAGTTCGTAGCGCGCGACGCCGGAGGCCACGACGCCGGCGACCGCGTCGTCCTCCCCGCGCCAGCGCAGCACGATCGAGCGGCCGGTGACCTTCGGGCGCTGCAGCTGCGAGGTCGGCGGGTGGGCGTCGACCGAGCGCGCGGCCGCCAGCGCCGAGCC
The DNA here is from genome assembly GCF_035996765.1 of Baekduia sp. Taxonomy (NCBI): domain Bacteria; kingdom Bacillati; phylum Actinomycetota; class Thermoleophilia; order Solirubrobacterales; family Baekduiaceae; genus Baekduia; species Baekduia sp. The sequence continues at coordinate 2,291 of NZ_DASYJG010000079.1, read as the reverse complement.
GGCGTCGAGGATCCCCCAGCCCAGCTCGGGCGTCCACGCGACGTTCGCGGGACGCTTGGCGGTCTGCTTGAGGATCCGCACGATGTCGGCCGGCGGGAGGTCCGGGTTGAGGTGGCGCATCAGCGCCGCGACGCCGGCGACCTGCGGCGCGCTCATCGACGTGCCCGGCAGGTAGGCGTAGCGCGGGTCGTCGCCCATCGCGGTGCGGCAATGACAGGGCGCGATCTTGCGCGTCGGGTCGCCGCGCTCCAGGTTGGTGGTCTGCGACGGGAACGCGGCGAGCAACCCGGTGGACCCGCCCGGGCCGTAGGTGCCGTACGCCGCCATCGAGATCTGCGTGCCCCGCCCGGCGAACGACGCGCGAGCGTCGGCGGCGTTGGCCGCGGTGACCGAGAGACCGAGGTTCTGGTTGATGTCCGAGCCGCTGTCGGTCGGCTGCAGGACGTTGGCGGGGTCACCCTGCTCGAGGATCGGGTCGTCGGCGGCCGCGGCAACGAGCACCGCGCCCTTGTCGTTGGCGTAGTGCAGCGCCGACACGATCGCGGGCGCCGCGGCAAAGCGCCCATCGGTGCCGAAGCTCATGTTGATGGCCTCGGCCCCGTTGTCGGCGGCCCAGACGAGCGCCTTGGCGACGCTGCTCTCGGTGAGGTCGCTCTTGGCGATGAGGAGGTCGCAGCCGAGGCCGGCGCCGGCGATGCCGATGCCGTTGTCGGACTGGCCGCAGGCCAGCGACGCCACGTGCGTGCCGTGGCCGTCCTCGTCGACGGTCGGCGGACCGTCGCCCAAGTTGTCGTCGAAGTCGGCGGTGGCGACGATCTTGTTGGTCAGCTCGGGGTGCGCGCCGTCGACGCCGGTGTCGATGATCGCGACGCGGGCGCCGTCGCCGCGGGTGATGTCCCACGCGGCCGGGAAGTTCTCGCGCGCAGCCCACCACTCGGTGACGGTGCCGTTCTCGCCGCGCTCGGGGGTGCTGAAGCCCGGGTCGTTGGGGACGTAGCGCAGGGTGAAGCGGCGCTCGAGCCGGACGTCGGCGACGCGGGGGTCGGCGCGCAGACGGTCGGCGAGGGAGCGCAGCGAGGTGCCGGCGCGCGGCCGGACGGCGGCGAGGCGCAGCTGCGGGACGTCGACGTCGGCGGCGCGGGCACCGGCGGCGTGCGCGAGGACGGCGTGCACGGCTGCGGCGTGCGCAGCGGTCGTCCGCTTCAGCGTGACGAGCAGGCGGCCCGTGGTCGCGTCGGCGTTCCTCGTGCGGGCGTCGGTGATCCCGGGCAACGCCAGAAGCGAAGCCCCGATCGCCGCTACGACGAGCGCCGACCGCATAAGAGGTTCCGAAGAGTGCCGGGCTAGTAGCCCAGCGCGAACTTCGCGTCTTCGGACATCCGGTCCGGCGTCCAGGGCGGGCTGAACGTCATGGTGGACTCGACGGAGGTCACGCCGTCAAGCTCGGTCACGAACTCTTGGATTTGCTCGGAGACCTGTGGGCCGATGGGACAGCCGGGCGAGGTCAGCGAGAACGTGACGTGCACGTCGCCGGCAGAGACCCCGATTCCGTAGATCAGGCCCAGCTCGACGAAGTCCAGACCCAGTTCGGGGTCGATCACGTTGGTGAGAGCGGCTTCGACATCCTCGGGGGAGGGCATAGACCTTGAGTCTAGCCCGACCTTCAGGATAGGTTGAGAGCCGCCATCGTCTCTTACAGCGAACACCCTCCGGTGATCTGCTGTGCGGGAGACGAGGACCGGTCCACTCAGAGCCTGCGACGTCCTGCGATGTCGCGCGCGCTGCATGCGGACGACACGGTCTTCGTCGACCTTCACGAGCTGGTCTTCGCCGATCCCTCGTTGATGGTCGACCTCGCCATGGTGGCCCAGCGTCTGCGCCAGGCCGGCGGGCACCTCCGCCTTCGCGGGGCTCAGCCTCAGATCCAGCGGCTGATCGAGCTGGTCGGCTTGCACCGGCTGCCAAACGTGATCCTGGATCCGGCGCCCTCACCGGCGTAGCGCGCGGGCACGCGCGTCGACCGCGTAGCCTTCGGGCCCGGATGCCCTTTCTGCTCCTGCTGGCCCTCTTCGTGGTCGTCCCGATCCTGGAGATCTACGTGATCATCCAGGTCGGCCAGGCGATCGGCGCGCTCTGGACGATCGTCCTGTTGATCGTCGACTCGATCCTCGGCAGCTTGTTGATGAAGTCGCAGGGCCGCGCGGCGGGGCGGCGCTTTCAGACGGCATTGACGGAGGGTCGGATGCCCGCGCGAGAGGTCCTCGACGGCGTGTTGGTGATCTTCGGCGGCG
>NZ_DASYJG010000078.1:0-48224 GCF_035996765.1 Baekduia sp. | reverse complement strand
GTCTTCTACAACCGCGAACGACGACACAGCAGGCTCGGGCAACTCTCCCCGGTCCAATACGAGAAGATGATCACAGAAGATCTACAAGAACACCAAGCCGCCTAAACCACCCCTGCCCACGAGAACGGGGGAACTCCATGTAACGCATCAATCAGCGGCTCGACTTCCCGACGAACCAGAACCTCCCAGCGCACCGCTCGCTAATCCTCCGGGTGCCAGCTGTCTCGCCGCGCCGCAACGTACTGCGAACGATCCAGCGGCTCCCCGGCACGCTCAACGAGGGGACCGATCTCCTTACCCCAGTCCTCGCCCTCCGTCTCAAGGCGGCTGAGCGCCTCGATCAACAAACCGCGCTTCCGCCCTTGCTGACGCAACTCCTCAACCTCTGCTACCAGCGCCATCAACAGCTTCAGCGGCACACGCTCACGCGCGTAGCGAGGATCCTTGACGGTGGGCAGCAGCCCCCGCTCTACCCACGTATCAACGGTCTGCGCACTCACACCCAGCCGCTCTGCCGCCTCGGCCTTGGATGTCGTCCGACCCTCGAACGCCTCCTCGAGTTGCTGCTGGGCGCGATCCAATCCCGCCGCCAAGTCATCAGGGCCCTCACGCCGCGCGCGACGCAGCGTCAGATACGCCGAAGCGACGGGATCCGAGGCTGAAGCTGCGCGAGCCATGACTGGAGTCTATCGCCTAACTTGGGGAAATAGACGTCCATACTCCACATTTACCGGTTCCTCCACGGATACGGCTGATGACCATGCCGTGCAGCACGACCCGGCGGCCGCGATTGGTCCCATACAGGGTCCATCGGCTGGCGACCCGGTCGCCTTCGGTGACTTGCTCGTCGACCTCGAAGCGCAGCGGGCTGAACAGCGACTGGTAGAACGCGATCGACTCCCGCCCCTCGTCATGGCCACGGAAGACCATCCCGTTGACGTAGTCGACGAACTCCTCGTCATAGAACTCGGCGATGCGGTCAAGACGGCCCGCGCAGACGTTCTCGATCGCGTCGCGCGCGATCACGGTCTCGACAGCCGGCGTCTCAGCCTCCATGACACCCGACCCTACGCCGCGTGCTTCGGCTCCGCCATGGCCTGCCCCAGGCTGGTAGGACTACGTCATGACCGAACCACCCCGCAGCGCCCTGGTCTTCGGGGCACGCAACCTGGGCCGGGCCATCATCGAGACGCTCGTCGCGCAAGGCTGGAACGTCGCAGGCGCCGCGCGTTCGGATGAGACGCTGGCCACCATCACCGCGGCCGGCGCGCTCGCGCTGCGCTCCGACATCACCGACCAGGCGACCGTGCGCGCGACCGTCAAAGAGGCCGCGCAGGCGCTCGGCCCCTTGGACCTCGTCGTCAACGCAGCGGCAGCCTACGGGGGCACGCGGACCGGCGTGTTCGGCGGCGGCCCGATCGCCGACGCCGCTCCAGACGCGTTCGACAGCTGGTCGGTGGCGCCCGCGCGCTCGGCGTTCGCGTTCCTCTCGGGCGCAGGCGGCGCGCTGGCACCGCTCGACCGGCCCGCGACCCTGATCCAGGTGACCGGCGGCTCGTCACGGCGGGCGATGCCCGGCCGCGGGCTCTGGGCCGCGGGCGCGTTCGACGTGCGCGCGATCACCCAAGCGGCCGCGCTCGAGTTGCGCGACCGCGCCATCCACGTGGCGTTGCTGATCGTCGACGCGGGCATCGAGCCCTACGCCGGCGGCGGCAGGCCCGGCGTCGATCCCGCCGCGCTGGCCGAACCGCGACAGGTGGCCGACGCCGTCGTGTTCCTCGCCGAGCAGGGACCCCGCGCGGCGACACACGAGCTCCAGGTGACACCGCTGGCCGAGACCTGGGTGCCGTAGCTACGAACCCGGACGCGCCACCGCGAGGCGCGCGCGGTGGCCCCATGAGGCGACCCGCGCGAGGTGGCCGCCGCACGGCGCGCCCGGAGCGCGCGCGGAGGACATCGCGACGGTCTCGGCGTGGATGTTCTCCAGGTCACGCCGGCGCCCCGGGAGCAGGACCATGGCCGCGACGGCGGCCGCGGCGCACAGGATCGCGGACACGGTGAATGCCGCCGTGAAGCCGTGCGTCAGCGCGATGGCCGGCGTCGATCCGGCGTCCAGCGCACTCGTGGCCCGCGACGTGGAAACGGCCGACAGGACGGCCAGGCCCAGCGACCCGCCGACCTGCTGGACCGTGTTGAGCAATCCCGAGGCCAGACCGGAGTCCTCGGCCGCGACGCCGGTGGTCGCGGCGATCGTGACCGGCACGAACGACATGCCGAGCCCGATGCCCATCACGACCATCGCGGGCAGCACGCGACCGGCGTAGTCGCCGTGGGCCTGCAGGCGGGTGAACAGCACGAAGCCGACCGTCGAGATCAAGAGCCCGCCGACGAGCACCGGCTTGGGCGTCAGGCGATCGACCACGCCCGAGGCGATCGTGGAGCTGGCGATGATCGTGAAGCTGAGCGGCAGGTAGGCGACGCCGGTCTTCAGGGCGTTGTAGCCGAGCACCTGCTGCAGGTACAGCGTGCAGAAGAAGAACACGCCGAACAGCGCGGCGGCGAGCAGCAGCATCGTCGCATCCGAGGCCGCGAGGCTGCGGTTGGAGAAGATGCGCAGCGGGACCAGGGGATTGTCGTTGCGGTGCTCGATCCACACGAAGGCGACCAGCAGCGCGGCGGCAACCGCGATGCCCGCGAGCGTGCGCGACGACCCCCAGCCCCACTCGTTGGCCTTGATCAAGGTGAAGACGAGCGCCATCGTGCCGAGCGTGATCGTCGTCGCGCCCTCGAGGTCGTAGCCGCCGCGGACGCCCTCGGCCCGACTCTCGGGCAGGATCCGCGGCGCCAGCAGGAGAACCACCGCGCCGATCGGCACATTGACGAAGAAGACCCAGCGCCAGCTGAGCACCTCGACGATCGCGCCCCCGAGCAGGAGGCCGACCGCGCCGCCCGCACCGGCTATCGCGCCCCAGACGGCGAGTGCCCGGTTCCGTTCGCTCCCCTCCGCGAACGTCGTGAGGATGATCGACAGCGCCGCAGGCGAGACCATCGCACCGCCGAGGCCCTGCGCGCCGCGGGCGATCAGCAGCGTCGACTCCGACTGCGACAGCCCGCACGCCAGCGACGCGCCCGCGAAGAGCGCAATGCCGGCCATGAACAGGCGGCGACGACCGAGTCGATCGGCCGCGCGCCCGCCGAGCAGCAGGAACCCTCCGAAGAGCAACGTGTAGGCGTTGAGCACCCACGACAAGCTCTGCTCGGAGAAGCCGACGTCGCGCTGAATGCTCGGCAGTGCGACGTTCACGACGCTCGCGTCGAGGATCACCATGAACTGGGCCACCGCGACGAGGACGAGCACCGCGTTGGCGCTCGCTCGAACCTGCCGATCGGGCTCCATGAGCTAGGCGCTGACGTGTTCCGCGCCGGCAAGATGCGCCGACAGGAACCGCCCGGCCCGGTCCAGCGCCGCGGCCGCTTCGTCGAGGATCGGGTGATAGGCCTGAAAGACGTGGGGCACCCCCGGGACGATCTCGAGCGTGACCTCGACATCGGCGATGGCGGCTTGCCGCGCGAGGCGGACGGCGTCGTCGAGAAGGACCTCGTGACTTCCGGCCTGGATGCTCAAGGGCGGCAGGCCGGACAGGTCCGCGAACACGGGACTGATAAGGCCAAGAGCCGCGTCTTGCCCTGCCGTGTAGTCGGGAACTCGGGCTTGGAGAGCCTCCCAGCTGAGCAGCGGGTCGACCGCGCGCCGGGTCTCCATGGTCGTCCCGGCCAGGGTGAGATCGGCATACGGCGACATGACGAAGGCCGCGACCGGCAACGGCAGCCCGTGATCGCGAGCGTTGACCAGGGTCGCGATGGCGAGTCCGCCGCCTGCGGACTCTCCCGCGAAGACGATGTCCGAAGGGGCGACGCCGCTGAGCAGGAGCGCTTCATACGCCGCAAGAGCGTCGTCGACCGCTGCCGGATACGGGTGCTCGGGAGCGAGCCGGTAGTCGACGGAGATGGCCCTGGCGTCCGTCCGCCGGCCAACCTGCGAGGCCAGGTCGGCGGCGAGGAAGGCGTCCCCCATCACGTACACGCCGCCGTGGAAGTAGAGGACGACGTGGCGCGGCTCGACGCCGTCCACGGTGATCTCGGCCGCCGGGACGCCACCCAGTTCCGCCGCGATCACGGTCACGTCGGCGGGCAGCGGCTGCGCCGACAACAACACCTTCAGCAACCGCCGTTGCTCGTGGACATCGCTGCCGGCGGGAAACGCCGACTGGCGCAGGATCGCGTCGAGGTTCTCGCGCTGCTCGATGCTCATTCCTTCAACAACCTCTCGGTCAGCACGATCTCGCCGATGTCCGGCACCGTCTCCATGCGGTTCCAGTCGCGCTGCACGGTCGGCTGTTGCTGGCCTGAGGTGACGTTGACGGTCGAGTGGACGATCGGCAGCCCGAACGCGCTGACCGCCCTGACGGTCGAGATGATGTTCTTGCGCAGCAGGTCCGGATCCATCGAGCGGACCGTCGCGAACTGCGACGGCTGGTAGTCGATCAGCACGAGCGCGGCGTTCTGCGGGGTGATCAGGTAGTCGCCGACCTGATCGCGGATCAGTGCGCTGGCCATCACGTCGCTTCCTGCAGTGCGGCTGCCGCGGCCTGCTTCTCGGCCTCGGCGACCCCGACGGCGTCGGTGTGCTTCGGGACCTCGGTGAAGTACCAGTGGATGGCCTCGAGAGCGGGCGCGGCGGGTGGCGTCGCCCAGTCGCGGAACAGCTCGGTGGTGACGGCGAGCGCCGTGGTCGGCACGGCGCCGGCGTGCGCCAGCCGCTCGATGGCGGTGCGGTGCGCGACCTGCGAGCGACCGCCGACCGCGTCGGTCACGACCATCACGTCGTAGCCGTCCTTCAGCGCCGCGACGGTCGCGAACGCGAGGCAGATCTCGGTGTGGAGCCCGGCGATGATCAGACGCCTGCGCCCGGTCGCCTCCACCGCCGCGCGGAAGGCCTCATCCTCGAAGGCGTTCATCGACGTCCGGTCGATCGACGTGACGCCCTCCAGCTCGTCCACGATCGAGGGCAGCGTCGGGCCGTTGAACCCGTACTCGATGCCCACGGTCGACAGCACGATCGGCAGCCCGAGCTTCTTGGCGGTCTTGGCCAGCAGCCGCACGTGCAGCTCCACCAGCTCGGCGCTGGTCTCCGAGCGGATGACCTCGAACATCTCCTGTTGGTGATCGATCAGCACGAGCGCGCAGTCCTCTCGCGTCCAGACGCCCAGATCCTTGTTCATGTCCATCTCCTTACGCGGCTCACGGGTGGACCTGCGAGCCGTAGCCCAGGTCGAGCCGGATCGACTGCATGACGTGGAAGGTCGTGCTGGCGGTGAACACGTCGGCCGCCGCCAGCACGCCGGTGTACTGCTCGATCACGGGCGTCGCCGCGGCGGCCGTGACCGCGTCCAGGTAGCCCCGCACGGCCGCCCAGGTGTTCTCGCCGTACTTGATGAAGTACGGCGTGGGATCGACCGTGTCCAGCGCCTTTCGCGCGTGGTCGGCGATGTCGGCCATGTAGCGCTGGTGCAGCGCGATGTCGTCCCGCGTGCCAAGGCGGCCCATGTGCCCGCCGATGAAGTGCTTCCAAGGGTAGGTCAGCGCCGTGGAAGGCGCCGCGACGTAGCCCGGGACGTCCTCGGTGAGGTTGCTCAGGTACACCGGTGCCCAGCCTGGGTTGACGATGTCGACGAGCATGAGCGTGTCGTGGTCGGGCAGGTGGATGAAGATGTTGTCGGGCGAGTGGTTGGAGCCGTGCCAGGACAGCTCGATGCGCTCCCCTCCGATCTCGAGGGTGCGGCCGTCCTGGAAGGTCTCTTCCGGCGCGGGCCTGGCGGGGTCGTCGTCGCGGAGCAGGAGCCTGCGGGTCTCCTCGTGCCCGATGCGCGCGACCGTCCCGTCAAACAGCGATGACGCGCCGACGTGGTCGGCGTGGTGGTGGGAGTAGACGAGGTGGGTGACCCGGTTGCTGACGCCGTTGGCGGCGGCGATCTCGTCGACCGCGCGCTGGATGTTGTGGCCGATGGTGGGCGGCGCGTCGAGCAGCACGACGCCGTCCTTCGTGGTTAGGAAGGCTGACTGATAGGTGCCGTCGGTGACCCAGTAGAGGTTGCGCTCGACGCGCCCGACGTAGTAGCCCTGCTCGTTGAGGGCAGGGCCGAGCGCCGGACGAGGGATCGGCGCGTAGTCCGGCAGGTCCTGGGCGCTGCTCAGGCGGGTGTCGGCGTGCGCCTCGGTCGTCGTGTCCGGTGCGTCCATGGACACGATCGTCCGCTGCGCGGCGCGCCGATCGCATCCTGGATTTCCTTAGTCCGCGACCCGAGCGCCGTCCTCAGGCATGCTGTTGGCCGTATGGGCTCGCCGTCAGACCTCCGGGAAGGCCGCTTGGTCGGCCGCGAGCGCGAGCGCGAGGCGCTCGGCCGCCTGCTCGCCGCCGCGCGCGGCGGCGACGGCGGGGTCCTGGTGGTGCATGGGGACCCGGGCGTCGGGAAGACGGCGCTGCTCGCATGGACGGTGCAGGAGGCTCAGCGGTTGCGGGTCCTGCAGACGCTCGGGGTCGAGGGCGAGATGGAGCTCCCGTTCGCGGCGCTCCAACAGCTGTGCTCACCGATCCTCGACCGCTCGGACCGCCTGCCAGGTCCTCGGCGCGATGCGCTGCGCGTCGCTTTCGGACTGAGCGCCGGACCGGCGCCGAGCCCGTTCCTGGTGGGATTGGCTGCCCTCGACCTGCTGTCCGAGGCTTCGGTGCAGGAGCCGCTGCTGGCGGTTGTGGACGACGCGCAATGGCTCGATCGCGCGTCGGCGCGCGCGCTCGCGTTCGTGGCCCGCCGCCTGCAGGCCGAGCGGATCGCGCTCGTGGTCGCGTCTCGTGACCGGGGCAGCGCGCTCGCGGGGTTGCCGGAGCTTCGCGTCGAGCCCCTGGGGCGCCGTGATGCGCGGGCCCTGCTGGAGTCGGTCCTTCCGGCGCGCCTGGACGAGCACGTGCTGGACCGGATCGTCCGCGAGACCCACGGCAACCCGCTCGCGCTGATGGAGCTGCCGCGGGGGATGACGCCGATCCAGCTGGCAGGCGGGTTCGGGCTGCCCCCGGCGGTGCCGCTGTCGGCAAGCATCGAGGAGAGCTTCACGCGACGCCTGACCCGGCTCCCCGGTGACGCGCGTCGCCTGTTGCTCGTCGCGGCGGCCGATCCGACGGGCGACCCGGCGGTCGTCTGGCGGGCCGCCCAGCAGCTCGGGATCCCCGAATCCGTCGCGGACGCCGTCGAAGGCGAAGACCTGTTGGAGCTCGACGTCCGGGTGGTCTTCCGTCATCCGCTGATCCGCTCGGCGGTCTACCGCTCGGCCGGGCTGCGGGAGCGCCGCGCCGTCCACCGGGCCCTCGCGGAGGCAACCGATCCGGAGATCGATCCGGATCGCCGCGCCTGGCACCGAGCGCAGGCGGCATCGACGCCCGACGAGGACGTCGCCGCAGAGCTCGAGCGCTCCGCCGGACGCGCGCAGGCGCGCGGTGGGTTGGCTGCCGTCGCCGCCTTCCTCGAGCGTGCCGCCGCGCTCACCCCCGAGCCCGCGCACCGCGCGCGGCGCCTGCTGGCCGCCGCCGGCGCGAAGTACGACGCCGGCGCTCTGGAGGCAGCGATCGAGCTGCTGACCGGCGTCGAAGCGGGACTGCTCGACGAGCTCGAACGCGCACGCGTCGACCTGCTGCGCGGTCAGATCGCGTTGGAGCAACGGCGTGGCGGTGACGCCGGCCGCCTGTTCCTCGGCGCGGCGAGACGCCTCGACACACTCGACCCCCAGCTGGCGCGCGAGACCTACCTCGAGGCGCTGGCGGGCGCCATGTCCAGCGACGTCGACGTCGACGGTGGTGCGACGGCGGTGGCGCGAGCCGCACGGGCGGCGCCGCCCGGCCCCACCCCGCCGCGGGCGGTCGACGCGCTGCTCGACGCGTTCGCGATCCGCCTGACCGAGGGATACGCGGCCGCGGCGCCGACCCTGACCCGAGCCCTCGAGCTGCTGCTGCGCGCGAGCGACTCCGACGAGGACGTCGGTGCGCGGCTTTCGGTGTCGAGCTCGAGGGACGGCAACATCGTCGCCCTCGAGCTCTGGGACGACGAGGCCCTGCATCGCCTCGCGGCTCGCCAAGTGCGCGTCGCCCGCGAGGCGGGCGCGCTCGTGCACCTGCAGTTCGCGCTCAGCTTCCTGGCCAGAAGCCACATGCTCGCGGGCGACCTGGCGACGGCCGCGCAGATGATCGACGAAGCCGACCTGATCGCCGACGCGACCGGGAACGCGCCGCTCGTGAACGCCCCGATGATCCTCACCGCGTGGCGCGGCCACGAGGCCCAGGCCTCCGAGCTCATCGAAGCCTCCTCACAGGAGGCCGCCACGCGGCGATGGACGTCTAACAACTACGCGAGGGCCGTGCTCTACAACAGCGTCGGACGCTACGACGACGCGCGCGACGCGGCCTGGGAGGCGTTCCGGCCCGACCCGGTCGGATACGGGTCGTTCCTGGTGGGCGAGCTGGCCGAGGCGGCCGCCCGGACCAACGACCGGGCGCTGCTGCAGGCCGCGCTGGACTGGCTCACGGAGCGCACCGGCGTCATCAGCTCCGGCTGGGCGCTCGGCATCGAGGCGCGTACGGGCGCGTTGCTGAACGAGGGCGAGGTCGCCGAGCGCCTGTACCGCGACTCGATCGCCCACCTGACCGACACCCGCGTCCGGATCGAGCTGGCCAGGTCACAGCTGCTCTATGGGGAGTGGCTGCGACGCGAACGGCGCCGCAGCGACGCGCGAGAACCGTTGCGCGCTGCGATGGCGGCGTTCACCAGCATGGGCGCCGAGGCGTTCGCGCACCGCGCCGAGCGCGAGCTACGGGCGACCGGCGAGCACGCCCGCCCACGGACGGTGGAGACGCTCGACCAACTCACCCCGCAGGAGCAGCAGATCGCGCGCCTGGCCGCAAGCGGAACGACGAACCGAGAGATCGCCGCGCAGCTCTTCATCGCCCAGAGCACCGTCGAGTACCACCTCCGCAAGGTCTTCCGGAAGCTCGACGTGAAGTCACGCACGCAGCTCGCGCACCGCATCTCGTAGTGCATGGAGACCTGGGTGCCGTAGCCGTAGGCTCGCGGTCATGACCGAGACCCGCTGGCCGGCACTGCGCGTGGACGACTGGACCGCGACGCGCGAGACGCTGCACCGCTGGACACAGGTCGTCGGGAAGATCCGCCTGGCGCAGGCGCCGATGGTCAACCACTGGTGGCAGGTCACGCTCTACGTGACGCCGCGCGGGCTGACGACATCGGCGATGCCGTCGGGCGACGGCAGCACGTTCGAGATCGAGTTCGACTTCTGCATGCACCGCCTGCGGATCACGGTCGCGGGCGGCACGCAGCGCGAGCTGGCGCTGGAGCCAAAGAGCGTCGCCGCGTTCTACGCCGAGGTCGAGGAGGCGCTCGCGTCGCTGGACCTCGCGGTCCGGATCTGGCCGGTCCCGGTCGAGATCGAGGACGCCGTCCCGTTCGACCAGGACACCGCACACGCAAGCTACGACCCGGTCGCCGCGCAGCTGTTCTGGCGCCAGCTCGTCCAGGCCGACCGCGTGCTGACCGCGTTCCGGGCGCGCTTCGGCGGCAAGGTCAGTCCCGTGCACTTCTTCTGGGGCGCGATGGACCTCGCCGTGACGCGCTTCTCGGGCCGGACCGCGCCGCGCCACCCCGGCGGCGCGCCGAACTGCGGCGACTGGGTGATGGTCGAGGGCTACTCGCACGAGCTGGCGAGCTGTGGCTTCTGGCCGGGCGGCGGCGAGGAAGGCGCGTTCTACGCCTACGCCTACCCGGAACCAGAGGGCTACGCCGCCGCGCCGGTGACGCCGGACGCGGCGTTCTACTCCACCGACTTCCGCCAGTTCCTCCTGCCCTACGAGGCGGTCCGGACCGCAGCCGACCCCGACGCGACGTTGTTGGGGTTCTTGCAAACGACCTACGACGCGGCGGCCGATCGGGGCGGCTGGGACCGCGCAGCGCTCGAGTACGTGCCCGTCGAGGGCGCCCGCCCCAACCATTAGGGACGAAGCGTAGGCGGAGGGTTCGGCAGGCGCGGAGCATCTCTCCGACGTGGTCGCCGCGTCGGGCCTCACGCTCGGGCTCAGCTTCCAAGGGCGCCGGCGCATGCTTGCAATCGCACGTGCTCTGAGCGGGTGCGTTCAGGCACCAGTCATGGTCAGGGCGGCACCATGCCAGCACAATGCCGCTCCACCACCTCGATCCGATCGGCGTGCTCCTCGGCCTGCTCGTCGTCTTGGCCTACCGCGGCCTGCGTCACCGATGACCGGTCTACAGCTGAGCGTCCTGACACATCCGCTGCCGGCCCTGTGCACGGTGGCTCCCGGCCTTCGCTCGCGCTTTGGCGTCCGAGACCGCATCAGCGACCCGTACGGGGTGGCGTTGACCTTCGACGACGGGCCCGACCCTGAAGGGACGCCCCGAGTTCTCCACGCGTTGGAGGCGATGGGCGTCGTCGCCACCTTCTTCGTCACCGGCGAGCAGGTGCGCGACCATCCGTCGGTCGCAGCCCACGCCGTCGCCGCCGGTCACGAGATTGCCGTCAAAGGCGACCGACATCGCAACGTCCTGCGCGTCTCACCTTGGACGCTGCGCGAGGACCTGCACCGCGCCGAGGACGCCATCGTCACCGCGACCGGCATCCGCCCACGTCTGTACCGTCCGCCCTATGGCGTGCTCAGCGCCGCCGCACTGTCGCTTGCCACCGAGCACGGGTGGGAGCCTGTCCTCTGGACGCGTTGGGGGCACGACTCGCGCGCCACCGCATCGGCTGTCTCCATCGCGGCCGATCTCACGCGCGACCTCGCCGGTGGAGAGATCCTGATGCTCCACGACGCGGATCGCTACTCGGTGCCGCTCTCCTGGCGCCGTATGCTCACCGCCCTGCCCGCGATCGTCGATGACATCCGCAGCGCCGGGTTCGAGTTCCGGCCCATCGGCTCATCGCTCTCAGGGTGATGACGCACCGCGCGCTCCTCTCCGCGCTAAGCGCCGTGGCCGCAAGCGGTGCCATCGCCGCGTGCGGCGGCGCGACGACTGCGCCCGCAGAGACGCCCGCGACCGGCGCACCGTCCGCCCTGACTTCGCGCGCCATCCACCACGTCTTCCTCATCGTCCTCGAGAACGAGGATGCAGGCACGACGTTCAGCGCAGACTCCCCCGCGCCCTACCTCACCAAGACACTGCGTCGGCGAGGCGCGTTCATCCCCAACTACTACGGCATCGGCCATCACTCGCTCAGCAACTACTTGGCCTTGATCAGTGGCCAGGCGCCGACGCTCGCCACCCAGGCTGACTGCCCGACGTTCACCAATGTCCGACCCGGGAGCCCGCGCGCCGACGGTCAGGTGTTCGGCCAGGGCTGCGTCTATCCGGCGTCGGTCCCGACGCTCGCGGGCCAGCTCCAAGCCAGGGGCATGACCTGGAAGGGGTACATGGAGGACATGGGCGACGATCCTGCCCGCGACGGCGGCCGCGCGTGCGCCCACCCGGCGATCGGGGCCGCCGACCGCACCCAGAGCGCCACCGCCGATGACCAGTACGCCACGCGCCACAACCCGTTCGTGTACTTCCACTCGATCATCGACAAGCGAGCGACGTGCGCCGCTCGCGATGTGCCGCTCACCGCGCTGCCGGCCGATCTCGCCCGAGTGCAGACGACCCCCAACTTGTCGTTCATCACGCCAGACCTCTGCCACGACGGCCACGACGACACCTGCGCCGACGGTGGCCCGGGCGGCCTTGCTGCGGCCGACGCCTTCCTGCGCAGCTGGATCCCGAGGATCGCCGGCTCGCCTGCCTTTCGGCGCGACGGACTCCTGATCGTCACCTTCGACGAGGGGAGTGCCGATGGCGCCGCCTGCTGCGGCGAGCGTCACGGGCCTAACACGATGGCGCCCGGTGGCCTCGATGGCGGCGCGGGCGGCGGACGGGTCGGGGCGGTGATGCTCTCGCCATTTACCCGACCGGGCACGACCACGACGCACACTTACAACCACTACAGCTTGCTGCGATCGATCGAGGACGCGTTCGGGCTGCCCCACCTGGGCTATGCCGCGGCTCGTGGGCTTCGGCCGTTCGGCGGCGACCTGATCAACCGGCGCTGAGCACAGCCTGTTCAGGCGGCAGTCAGGGCCGCTCGCCCATCCTGGCGGGACATGAGCCATCTCGCTCTCGCGTCGATCACCTCGTCGCTGACCGACTTCATCGGACGCAACGGCGTCTACGCCGTCTTCTTGATCATGGCGGCCGACGCGATGCTGCCGGTCGGCGGCGAGCTGACGATGCTCTACGCCGGCGCCCTGGCCGGCGGGGCGATCGCCGGCCGCCACCCGGAGATCTTCGGCCACGTCATCCCCCACGGCCTGGAGGCGTACCTGGTCCTCGCGGCAGCCGGCACGATCGGCTATCTGGTCGGCTCGCTCATCGGCTGGGCGATCGGTCACTACGGCGGTCGCCCGCTGATCGAGCGTCATGGCCGCTGGCTGCATCTCTCCCCGCAGACCTTCGAGCGGGCCGAGCGGTGGTTCGAGCGGCGCGGATCGCAGGCCGTCCTGCTCGGCCGGCTGACGCCCGTCGTGCGCTCCTTCATCTCGATCCCCGCCGGCGTGTTGCAGAGCCCGCTCGGGCTCTACACGGTGCTGACGCTGATCGGCTCGGCGATCTGGTGCTTCGGCTTCGCGCTGGTGGGCTGGGGTCTGGGCGACAGCTACGACAAGGTCCACCACGCCTTCACCGGCGTCGAAGTCCTGGTGGTCATCGGCGCGCTCGCCGCGGCCGCCGTGCTGCTGCGACGCCGCCGACGCCCTCTCTCCCCCACCCACGGAAGGACACCATGATCGACGCCCAGCATCTCAGCAAGCGCTACGGCGACCGCCTCGCCGTCGACGACCTCACGTTCACCGTCGCGCCCGGTGTCGTCACCGGCTTCCTGGGTCCCAACGGCGCGGGCAAGTCCACCACCATGCGCATGATCCTCGGGCTCGACACCCCGACCTCCGGTCACGTCACGGTCAACGGCAAGGCCTACCGCGACCTCGCCGCGCCGCTGCACGAGATCGGCGCGATGCTCGAGGCCCGGGCGATCCACACGGGCCGCAGCGCCTACAACCACCTCCTGGCCATGGCCCAGACCCACGGCATCCCGCGCCGCCGGGTCGACGAGGTCATCGACATGGTTGGCCTGCAGTCGGTCGCGCGCAAGCGTGCCGGCGGCTTCTCGCTGGGCATGGGCCAACGCCTCGGAATCGCGTCGGCGCTGCTCGGCGATCCCCGGACGGTGATCCTCGACGAGCCCGCCAACGGCCTGGACCCCGAGGGCATCCTCTGGATCCGCAACCTGCTCAAGCGCCTGGCCGCCGACGGCGCCACCGTCTTTCTCAGCTCGCATCTCATGAGCGAGATCGCGCTGACCGCCGAGCACGTCATCGTCGTCGGGCGCGGCAAGCTGATCGCCGACACCAGCGTGGCCGACATCGTCGCGCAGGCCTCCCAGAACGCGGCCGTGCGCGTCCGCACGCCGGAGGCGGCGCGCCTACGGGCCGGGCTGGTCGCCGACGGGGCGACGGTCACCAGCACCGAGCACGACCTCCTCGAAGTGCAAGGCCTCGGCAGCGAGCGCATCGGCGAGATCGCCGCGACCCACCGTGTGGTCCTCCACGAGCTCACGCCGCAGATGGCGTCGCTCGAAGACGCCTACATGGCCTTGACCGGCGACAGCGTCGAATACCGCGCCACGACGACCGAACCCGACCCCGAGCTGGAGCACGCCGCATGAGCACCGCCATCGCCACCGACCATGCCCCGGCCGCTCACGCGCGCGGGCGCGTGACGCAGGCCAACGTCATCCGCTCGGAGTGGACCAAGCTGTGGAGCCTGCGCTCGACGCGCTGGTCGCTGCTGGCCGCCGTCGTCGCCCAAGGCGCCCTGGGGATCCTCGTCGCCGCCGTGCAAATGAACCGCTGGACGCACCTCGATCCGCACGACCGCGCCACCTTCGACTCCATCGACGCCGGCGTCGGCGGCTATCACCTCGCCCAACTCGCCATCGGCGTGCTCGGTGTCATGATCATCTCCTCGGAGTACTCGACCGGCATGATCCGCTCGAGCTTCATGGCCGTGCCCAAGCGCCTGCCCGTCCTGTGGGCCAAGATCGGCGTCTTCTCCACGGTCACATTCGTGTTGATGTTGATCTCGGCGGTCGTGTCGTTCTTCGTCGTGCAGGCGATCTGCACCCAGCACCACGTCCAGCACGCCATCGGCGATCCGCACGCCCTACGCGTCGTCATCGGCACCGCACTCTTCCTGACCGTCCTCGGGATCCTCGCAACGGGCATCGGCGCGCTGATCCGCAACACCGCGGGCGGCATCGCGTTCTTCGTGTTCCTGCTCTTCGTCCTACCCGGCATCACCGCGATCCTGCCCCACACCGTCGGTGACTCGATCAACCCCTACCTCCCGCTCAACGCCGGCTTCACCGTGGCGACCAGCACCTTCGAGGACTCCCACCACCTCTCGCCGTGGGGCGGCTTTGCGGTCTTCTGCGCCTATGCCGCCGTCGCAGTCGGCGCCGCGGTGATCGGGCTGCTGCGGCGCGACGCCTGACCGCCCGCGAAACCTGACGATCCAAGACCGCTGTCCTCCTCACGCCCCTTCCCCTACCAAGGTATGCCGGTGCGCGTGATGCACCTCGGCGTCACCGAGGCGACGAAGGTCGACGAGGTCCTCGACGACGGCCGCACGCTCGTCGTCGGCACCGACACCTTCACCCTGCGCCGCATCAACGGATGGTTCGTCCGACGAGAGGAGCCGTATTACGGGACGCGGCTCTTGCTCGGCCTGTCGTCGCCGTCGGAGAACCCAGACACGATGTGAACGCGGTGTTCAGGCGATGTTCATGCGCGGCGGCTGATCATGGGCCCACGTCATGGACATGTCGCTCCTTCACCCGCTTAACCGCCTCTTCGCTCACCACGACGGGCTCGAGGACATGTTGGTGGCCTACGCCAACGCGTCGGAGATCCTGTTCCTAGGGATGTTGATCGCAGCGTTCGTCCTGGTCCGCGGCGAGCTCGCCCACCGGTCAGCCGTGCGCCGCGCCGTCGCCGCCGGCGGCCTCAGCGCCGGGCTGGGCCTGGCGCTCGCCCAGGTGATCTCACGGCTTGCAGACCGACCGCGGCCGTTCATCGCCCACCCGGACACCGTTCACCTGTTCGCCAAGCACGCAGCCGACCCGGGCTTTCCGAGCGACCACGCCACCGCGGCGTTCGCGATCGCCGTGGCGCTCCTGCTGCACTCCCGACGATGGGGCGCGCTCGCGCTGGTCGCCGCCACGATCCTCGCCATCACCCGCGTAGCGATGGGCATCCACTACCCCACCGACGTCCTAGCCGGCGCTGCGGTTGGCGGGCTGTCCGCGTTGACCCTGAACCTCCCCCGCTGCCGGGCCGTCGTCCACCACCTCGCCGACACCTTCGGCACGCTCCTCGACGGCACGATCCGCATCATCGAGACGCGGGTGGCGCCGGACCGGTCCTAAGCCTTGGCCCAGACGGGGCGACCTGACACGCAATCTACTCCAGCACCGTGGCGTCCGGGAACCTCAACCGCGCACGACGAACTGCCCGACAGAAGGCCTCCCAAACGCCACGGTCACCTTCCCGCCATTCCAGGCGACCGCAACCGCGGATTGACGCCGATTAGCGCCGATCCGCCACGTTTCAGGCACTAGTGCCTAAGTCCTGCTCTGAACTTCAACGTGTCGGCAACCGCCGAACTAACAAAATTTGCCTTATTGCGTCGATTCAGCTGATATCGCTCGCTAAAACTTATAGCACTTAAATCCTTGCTGCTTACGACCGTTGCGCAATCAGTGCGAATGTGCTTAGATCATCGCGCGGAATCAATGGTGCACACAGGCCGGCGTACGAGTGCCGTCCACGAACGATGGAGCGGCGGTTTCTATGGTCATCAGCAGTCGTGTGGCGCTCAGCGCCACCCTGGTGCCGGTTGCGCTCGGCCTCGGCGCCGCCGGCGCTGCAAATGCCGACGTCGGCGGTCGTCCGATCGGGCTCGTTCCGGACAAGACGACGGCGCCGAAGGCGCGGCCCGGCGTCACGCCGAATGCGACCGTCTCCCCGGGAACCAGCTACAGGTGCGATGACTCGGGCACGCTGCGTCGCGGCGCCGGTTCCTACGTCACCGGATGGTGCACGGCCCCGAACATGCACATCGACATCAGCTCCGGGTCGGTCAACGGCTACCAGTCGGGCTGGGGCGAAGGCAACTTCCAGCACTGTGGCTGGTTCCAATCGTCGATTCACGGCCTCACCCCGAACGGCACATACGACCACAACTGCGGGGGGAACTACTACAACGAGAACACCTTCGCGACGCAGGTCAACGTGAGCCCGTCGAACGACGGCTCGCCTGCTCCGGTCCTCAAGAACTGCGCCGAGTACGCCAACGTCCAGCCGTGGAACACGGGGAACATGACGGGCTATGACCAGGTCGGCACGTTGAGCAGCAGCACCGTGTTCCTGTGGCGGTACAAGTCGTTGAACAACTTCTGGGTCCTCGGGCGCATCTCACCCGCTGCGGGCGTCTATGACTGGGTGTTCGTCCAGGCCGCCTGCGTCGGCGCACCGGCCAGCGGCACGCGGGCAGCTGCGGCCAGCTGATGATCGCGACGCGGCGCCCGGCCAGGCCGGGCGCCCCACTGTCGTCCTGAGTCAAGGGAACGTCGAGCAGATGGATCAAGACGATGCCGCGCTCCTCGGGGGCCGGCACCTGTACCTGCGGCCGGTGATGCCAGGCGATTACGGGCTCTTGCAGGCGATGGAGACCGCGGGCCCATACGCGACGCGATGGCGTTACCGGGGTGAGACCCCCAGCCCCGACCGCTGGGTCCAGACCCTTTGGGGCGGGGTGTGGGCTCAGTACCTGATCGTTCGGCGTGCCGACGATCAGCCGATCGGCTTCGTGTTCGCCTACCGCGCGTCGCAGCTCGATCGTCACTGCTATTTCGCGGCGTTGAGCTTTGGTTTGGACGCCGGCCCGCTGGTCACGCTCGGGATCGCGATCTTCCTCAACTACCTGTTTACGGTGGGCGCCTTTCGCGTCGTCTACGCCGAGGTGCCCGAGTACAACATGCCGCAGTTCGCCAGCGCGGTGGATCGCTATTGCCAAACCGAGGGCCGGCTCAAGGACTACGTCTTCTGGAACGGTCGCTACTGGGACATGCACATCCTGGCGTTCCGGTCCGAGATGCGCCGGCCCGACGGGCCGCTCGCCTACGCCTTGTCCCAGCCGCCCACACCGGTGTCGACGGCCGCCTCGGTCCAAAGGCCCGACGACGAGATCTCCGACGGCATCCCGCAGCGGCTGGTCTTCCGACCGAAGGGGGTGCGATGAGCGCCGCGGATTGGGACGCCTTTGTCCTGGAGGTCGCGGGCCTTGCGGGCATCGGCCCCGAGGCGATCGCACCCGACGACCCGGTGGTCGAGAGCGGCCTGCTCGACTCGCTGGCCGTCACGGAGCTCTGCGTGATGGTGCTGCACCGGTCAGGTCAGGATCTGCTGGACGCCGATGGCAGCTACCGCTATCCCGGCATGACCTGGCGCGGGCTCTACGAGCTCTGCTCGCCGGGCACCGTGTTCATCGATCTGCCGACCTGATCGCGCGACCGCAACCTTGCTGCTCAGTATCCGTTGATAGATGAGAACTTGTGATGACTCTGTCGCGAATGGATCAACTATGACGCACCTGTCTTCGATCTTCCGGCGCGCGGTCCCGGCACTCACGGCCACCGCGCTCTGCGCTGCTGCGCTGCCAATGACCGGCAACGCCGCTCGGACTGCGCGGACGCCCTCGGCCGGCGACGCGGCGCTGAACCTCAGGGGGCTGACGATTCAGGCCCGCCCGCGGGGCTCGAGCCTCCGTGCGGTGGACGTGCGCTTCACGTCGGGCGCGGAGATCCGGCTGACCTCAGCATCCTCCGCCCGCGTGTACGCCACCTATGTGGGCGATCTGGGCAGCGTCCGTCAATACTTCGGCGTGCTCGAGATCCCGGCGCACAAGTCGTCGGGCACCTTCCGCTTGCGCTTCAGGGCGATGAGCGGCCAGTACAGCCGGTCGGTGACAGCCACGTTGACCGCCGGGTCCAAGCCGGCGCTGCATCTGTCCGGCTTCCCCGCGGGCACGACCCGCTTTGAGCTCAACACGGCCGGCGCGGGCAAGTCCGCGACCCGCACGACCAAGTGCACCAACAAGATCGCGCGTTACCACGGCACGATGAGCCTCACGCTGCGGTCCGGGGCCAAGGAGCCCGGCCACGCCAGCGGCGAGGTCAGCTGCGCGAAGCTCCCGCCCGCCGGATGACCGCGATGGGTGAAGCGCCGCCCGACCTCTGGAGACCGCTTGGCGGACCGGCCCGCGCGGCCGGTCCGCTGCTGACCGCCTGGGCGGACGGCGGCTACCGCTCGTGGTCGTGGGACGAATGGCGGTCCCGCGCGCTGGAGATCGCCGCCGATCTCCGGTCGCGTGGCGTTGTCCGCGAGACGCCCGTGGCGTGCCTCCTGGTCAACTCGCTTGACGCCTGCGCAGCCGTCCTCGGGATCTGGATGGCGGGCGGGGTGGTCGTCTCGTTGCCCCTCCCGGCACGCGGCATGGCCCCGGAGAGCTACCTCGCTCAGCTGCGTCTGATCGTGGGGCGCGCCGAGCCCACGCTGCTGCTCACCGATCGAAGCCTCGCTGGCGCGCTCGGCACGGCGGATCTGTCCGTGCCGGTGCTGGCCATCCAGGACCTTCGACGGAATCCCGCGGGCTTCGAGCCGGACCTCCCGGCCACCGACGAGACGGCCTTCGTGCAGTTCTCCTCGGGCAGCACCACAGAGCCCAAGGGCTGCATGCTCACCCCTGCAGCCATCGCGCGCCAGCTCGAAGCGCTGTCCGTGGCGCTGGCGATCGACCCGGAGCGCGACATCGGCGCTGTTTGGCTCCCGATGTCTCACGACATGGGGCTGTTCGGCTGTGTTCTGCTGACCTACTGGACCGGCCATCGTCTCGTGCTCGGGACACCGCAACGGTTCCTGGCCCACCCGCTGACATGGCTCGATGACATCGCCGCGTTCGGCGCCACAGTCAGCGCGTTGCCCGCTTTCGCGCTGAGCCTCGTCGCTCGGCGGGCCGGCGCGGCACCGATACAGCGGCTCACGCTCGAAAAGCTGGTCTTGGGCGGAGACCGCATCGATCCGCGCGTGATCGATGAGGCCGTTGCGACGTTCGACGGTGCGCTCTCGCGGACCGCGATGCTGCCGGCGTACGGGCTGGCGGAGGCCGTCCTCGCCGTCACGATGTCGCCTGTCGGAAGAGGACCGAGGACGCTGATCGCCGACGGCGCCGCCTTGGAGCGTGGCGAGCTGGTGTGCCTGGACCGAGACGACGCACCAGGCGCCGTGGCGCTCTGCAGCTGCGGGCCTCCCGTCGGCGAGGCCGAGATTCGCATCGACACGCCCGAGCCCGGCCGCATCGGCGAGATCGTCGTCCGCGGGGGATCACTGGCGTCGGGCTACCTTCGTGACGCAGCGCTGACCGCCAGCCACTTCGGTTCAGATGAGTTGCGCACCGGTGATTTCGGTGTGCTCGTGGACGGGGAGCTCTACGTGCTGGGCCGCACCGACGACCTCATCCCGGTCGCCGGCCGGAATGTGTACGCGCGTGATCTGGAGGATGCGCTGGCGGACGTCGAGGGGGTCGGCCGGGGGCGTTGCGCGGTGGTCGATGTTGGTGGAGGAGGGCGGCCGGAGCTCGTCGCGCTGGTTGAAGGACGCCGCGCTGAGGAGGCGCACCGCGCGCTTGCCAACGCGCTCAGCGCGGCGGCCGTGCGGCGGACCGGAATCGCGCTCGACGCCTGCGTCTTCGTCGCACCCGGCGTGCTGCCCAAGACGCCGTCCGGCAAGCTCCAGCGGTTTCGCTGTCGCGCGCTGGCGCGCCAAGGCGAGTGGTCGGCTGCGACGATCCGGCTGCGAACGGCGGGCTGACCGTGCGTCCGCGGTTCGTTCTGAGCACCGGTCGCTGCGGCTCGACGCTGCTCGGAGGTCTTCTGGGCCAGATCCCCGGCGTCGCGACCATGTCGGAGTTCTTCGCGTCCATCGGCCCGCGTGCGTTCGCGCGCGACTCGCTGGATGGACGCGAGCTCTGGGAGCTGCTGGGTACGCCGCTGGCCGACTGGTCGGCAGCACTGGCGGCGCACGAAGAGCCGTCGGAGTTCCGCTATCCGGTCGACGCGCCGGGAGCTCGATACGACCGCGCCTCCGGCGTGCCGGCAATCGCCGCGGTGTGTCTTCCGACGCTGGAGACCGAACCGGACCGGGCACTCGACGAGCTGCAAGTTGAGGTGCAGACATTCCAACGACGGCCGGTCGGCGTGCAGTACGGCGCAGTGCTCGACCTGCTGGCACAGCGCAGCGGCGCTTCGGCGTGGGTCGAGCGCTCGGGCGGCTCGCTGGGCTACGCGACGCAGATCGTCGCCGCGTTCCCGGCCGCCAAGGTCGTGCACCTCCACCGCGATGGGGCAGAGACCGCGCTCTCGATGCACGGCCACCGCTACTTCCGCGAGATGCTGACCACATTGCGACCGGGCCTGAGCGACCTGTCGCCGGCGCGGTTCGGTGCGCTGTGGTCGACCATGATCGTCAACGGCCTCCAGGCGCTGGACCGTTTGCCGAAGGACCAAGTACTGCACGTGGCCTACGAGCAATTGGTCGCCGAGCCGGAGCCAACGCTGAAGTCGGTCGCGACCTTCTTCGATATCGACGAACCACCGTCGGACTGGTATGCCGCAGCCCGAGCGCAGATCGTCCGACAGCCGGCACTCACCTCGATGGTGTCGGCAGACGAGTACACCGCCCTGGATTTGGCCTGCCGGTCTGGCACACGACGACTGAGGACTGTGTCGTGACGAGCGCGGCGCTTCACCCGCGGATCGGTGTCGATGAGCCCCGATCCACCCCGTTTCAGGCACTCGTGCCTGAGTTTGAGAAGGCCTACAACCCGCCTCCTCCCCACCCCACAACGACAAAAGCCCCGCAAAAACGAGGCTTCTGATGAGGGTGAGCGACGGGACTCGAACCCGCGACCGCCTGGACCACAAGCACGGGATCTGCGACCGTATCGCACTCCCAAAGTGCTCGATTTACAGGCATTTTCAATGGCGCAGCCGACAGACATGCAGCGCGATTTGAGTGCGGATTCGAGGCGATATTTGGCGATTCAGGCACTTAAGCCCTTAAGTGCCTGAAGATCGACCGAGCCCCTACATCTGCACGGCGCATGCATACGACCACGCGGTCGATCCCTCACCGGGATGTGGTCCAGCACCTCGTGTCTGGATCCCACATCGCGTTCGGGGCATCGACGCCCGTGATCATGGGATCTGCAAACGCTGTCGCGGCCGCGATCGCGTCGCCGAGGTCGTCGGGCAGGTGCTCGCCGAAGCGGCCGAGCGCCTCGCGATAGGCGCGGTAGTCGCCCCGACGGAGGTTGGCCAGATCCCCAATCGCAGCCGACAGCGCCACGGGCTCGACGCCTCTGAACTCCGCGGTCGCCAGCAGTGCGTCGTGCATCGGCGCGCGACGGATCGCGTGGCTGCCGGTCACGGTGTAGATGTCGACGAGATCACGGACACGGGTGTTCGCCTCTCCGAGGTCGATCGCCGTGGTGATCTTCTCCGCCAAAACGGTCTCGACGGGATAGCCGAGCACCTCAATTGGCGCGCTTGCGGGCCGCAGCCCCGGCAGGGACACCCGCTGCGGTGCGGGGTTGACCGGGTCGCCGAAGTTGATGTCCAAGTGCAACTTGACAGTCGCCGTGGCCAGCCGCGCGTCCATCGTCACGCGAACACCGTGGTAGAGCGCGTGGTCGCGGATGAGCTGCGCAGAGACGGTCGCGGTGAGGAACTCGACGCCGTCCTCGCCGTCCTCGACTGCCGCGATCTCAGCGACACGTGCGGCGACCGTCTCGGCATCGTTGGTCAGACCGATCGCCAGCGCGTCGGCGTCGACGGTAGGCCGGCGCTGACCGAGCGCTGCGAGCAGCACGCCACCTTTGAGCACGAACTGTGACGCGTACGGCGAGCTACTTAGCCGCGCCAGCCAGCGCTCGATCACGTACGCGGTCAGGTACTCCTGGGTGCCACGGCCTTCGCGGCGGGCCGGTTCTGCAGGTCCAGGTACGCCCGTCCCGCAGCCGTCGCACGGCTCACCGGGGTCATCGGGCGCTCACGACGTCCAACGCGCGGCGCATCGGGCCAAGCACGCCGAGCTCGCGTGCGTACTCCAACAGCAGCGCAGGCCGACCATCCGAGCGGGTCATGTAACGGTTCAGCGCGGTGTGCGCGATCGACTCACCCAAGCGATGACGCAACCGCATTAAGTCGGTCACGGTACGCGCAGGGTCATAAGCACGGATCTGCTCTGCGGGAGCGGCCTCGATGCTCATCAGGCCAAGCTCGAACGTCTTTGGGTCGAAGCGAAACACCCTCGTGGGCGGATAATCGATCCGCGGCGGATGCCGCCCATTCGCCACCGCCACCTGCACCCCCACCGGCTGCTCGTCGGTCAGCCCATGCACCGCCGCCGCCGACACACAGCACACGATCGCCCGGGGCGCCCGATATGACACGGCGAGCAGATCGGGATGCTCAGCCAGCGGCGCATCGGCTCGGCGAAACACTCCGCGAGACAGCTCCACGGTCTCCCCCGCGTCACGCCACGCGTAGAGCTCCCGCGGGTGCACCCCACACGAGAACGCCGACGACGACGTAAACGTCTCCGGCATGTCCGCCAACACAGGCATGGATAAATAGAGTACACGATGCTAGCTACAGTGTAAGCAATCTATCCAATACGCTGAGCACGCCCTCTCTGTTTGAACGCGTCCTAGCCCGGCCCCGGGTTCGGGCTCAGCCTGCAGCCGGGCGGCACGGCGTTCACATCTGACGTCAACGTCACCCGCCTCACGATCTTCGCCGGCTGCCCGTGCACGACGATCTCCAGCGTCGCCCTCCTCCCCGCGTGGAGCCTCTTCAACGGCGGCGACGGCTTGACCGCTCTAGGCGAGCGCCCGGAGGGCGTGGCCGGTACGCACGACGTGGCGGCGGGCGTGGATGAGCGCCTCGCTGATGTCCGCCACGACGTGGTTCTCGTGGACGAGCACGTCGAGGACTCCGGCGCGCTGGAGCAGGAGCCGGTGCTCCGGTCGCAGCGAGGCGAGCAACACGGTGATGTCGCGGTCCTGGAGGTGGGCGATGAGGTCGGCGAGTGCCTGGGCGCCGGTGGAGTCCAGGACGCGCAAGCCGCCGAGGCGCAGGATCACGACCTCGACGTCGGCGATCTCGGTCAGCTCGAGCAGGAAGCGCTGGGCGGCACCGAAGAACAGGGCGCCGTCAACGCGGTAGGCGACGATGTGCTCCTCCAGGAGCGCGTGCTCGAGCGTGGCGTCGACATCCGCCGGGTGGTCGACGGGCTCCGCTGCGAACGAAGTGCTGTCGGCGACGGCCTTGAGCGCCAGCAGCGACGCCAGGGCCACGCCGACGCAGACCGCGGTGACGAGATCGAAGGCCACGGTGGCTCCTGCGGTCGCGATGACCAGGAGCGCGTCGCCGCGCGTGGTGCGCAGGATCCGCGCGACGGTGCTGAACTCGACCATGCGCACAGCGGTCACCATCAGCACGCCGGCCAACGCGGCCAGCGGCACCCGCTCGAGCAGCGGCGCCAACGCCAGGACCACGACGGCGAGCACGAGCCCGTGGACGATCGCCGAGGCACGGGTCTGCGCACCGGCGCGCACGTTGACCGCCGTCCGGGCGATCGCCCCGGTCGCCGGCATGCCGCCGACGAACGACACGGCGATGTTCGCGAGTCCCTGCCCCACCAGCTCACGGTCGGGGTCGTGGTCCTCGCCGTCGGCCATCCCGTCGGCGACCTTGGCCGACAGCAGGCTCTCGAGCGCCGCGAGTGCCGCGACCGCGAAGACGCCAGAGACCAGCGCGGAAAGGTGTCCGCTGGAGACGCTGGGCCAGGTCGGCATCGGCAACCCAGAAGGGATGTGGCCGATCCGCGCGGCGTTCAGCCCCGCCAGCTCGCACAGCCCGGTCGCGACGACGACCGCCATCAGCGACGCGGGAAGCCCCCGGTGCAGCCGACCCATGGCGACCATCACGACCGCGACAAGCGCGACCAGGCCAAGCGCCGTCCATCCATGCCCGTCCCAGCGCGTCACCGCCCGCAGCGCGACCGCGGCGGTGTTGGTCCCGTCGGGCTTGGCCACGCCGAGCGCGGACGGCACCTGCTGCAGGAAGATCAGCAGCGCGATGCCGACGGTGAAGCCCTCGACGACCGGCCACGGCAGGATCCCGGCGTAGCGGCCCAGGCGCGCGCCACCGACGATCACCAGCAGGACGCCGGCCAGCAGCGCGACCAGCGCCACGCCACCCGGTCCCACCGACGCCACCAGCGGGACCAGCACGACGGTCATCGCGCCCGTCGGACCGCTGACCTGCACGCGCGAGCCCCCGAAGACCCCGGCGACGACCCCCGCCACGATCGCGGTAACCAGGCCCGCCTCCGGACCCAGGCCCGAGGCGACGCCGAAGCCGAGCGCCAGCGGCAACGCCACGATCGCAACGGTGATCCCCGCGACGAGGTCGCCGCGCCAAGACCCGCGCAGCCCGCGGTAGTCGCGGCGCCCGGGCAGCAGCGCGGCGGCCCGGGGACCGATCACGCGTGCCGCAGCTCGTCGTGCGTCGCAGAGACCATGTCCAACAGCATCTGCCGCGAGACGGCGAGGATCTCGACGATGCGCTCGTCGGCCAAGGCGTACATGACGTTCGCGCCCTCACGCCGCGCCTGGACGAAGCCCGCCCGCCGCAGGATCCCCAGCTGCTGGGAGAGCGCAGACTGCTCGACGTCGACCTGCTCCAGCAGCGCCGACACCGACTGCTCGCCCTCCGTCAACAGCTCGAGCACGCGGATCCGCAGCGGATGCCCCAACGCCTTGAAGAACTCCGCCTTGAGCCGAGGGATGTCCCGCATAGATATGAGAATATCGCAATATCTTCATGTTGCTCGTGCCGCAACTACGCCTGCTCCATCATGCGGTCGATGCGCGCGTCGACGCCGCCCGTGCAGGTCCACCTCAGCCACCGCTCCAACTGGTTGCGCGCCGCCGTGCTCGGCGCCAACGACGGCATCGTCTCCACCGCCAGCCTCGTGCTCGGCGTCGCCGCCTCCGGCGCTTCGGCGAGCGCGATCGTCACCGCCGGAATCGCGGGGCTGGTCGCGGGCGCGCTGTCGATGGCCGCTGGCGAGTTCGTCTCAGTCAGCTCCCAGCGCGACGCCGAACAAGCCGACCTGCGCCTCGAAGCACGCGAGCTCCACGACGATCCGGACGGTGAGCTGCGCGAGCTCACCGCCATCTACCAGAGGCGCGGACTCGATCCGGACCTCGCAGGTCAGGTCGCGCGAGCCCTGACCCGCGGGGACGCGCTGGAGGCCCACGCCCGTGACGAGCTCGGCCTCGACGGGGCGCGCCTGGCCCGGCCGCTGCAGGCCGCGTGGACGTCCGCCCTCTCCTTCTCGGCCGGCGCCGCGCTCCCGCTGCTCGCCGTCGCGCTCACCCCCACCGGTGCACGCCTGGCTGCAACAGTCGCCGTAACGCTGCTCGCCCTGGGACTGCTCGGCGACCTCGGAGCGCGCCTCGGCGGCGCAGCCCGACGCCCGGCGACCATCCGCGTCGTCGCCTGGGGCGCCGTGGCGATGGCCATCACCGCAGGCATCGGCGCGCTGGTCGGCACCATCGCCTAGCGCGATCCGCAGCCAGCGCATGCGACATGAGCTTCGTGGCCGCCCTCGTTGATCGAATCTACATATCAACATCTGTTAATATGTACCCATGAGCGATCTCGGGGATCTGCTGCACATCGACGAGCCGGCGGCGACGAAGATCCGACGGGCCGGCCTGCCCGCACCCGATGCCGAGCGCGTCGCCGGTGCGCTGAAGGGCCTCGCCGATCCCACGCGGCTGAATCTCGCGCTCGCTCTGCGCGACGGCCAGGAGCTCTGCGTCTGCGACCTATCGTGGATCGTGCAGCGCGCGCAGAGCCTGGTCTCCCATCACATGAAGGTCCTGCGCACCGAGGGATTGGTCACCGCGCGCAAGGACGGCAAGATGACGATGTTCCAACTCACCCCGACCGGGAGCGCCTTGGTGACCATCGCGGGTCACCTCGCGCAGCGGCCGGCGTGATGAGCGGTGTGCTTGATGTGCTGTGGATGGGCCTCAAGGACGCGTTCCTGATGGCCTACGAGGTTTGGTGGGCGCTGGTGATCGGCTTCGCGATCTCCGCGATCGTCCAGGCCTGGGTCCCGCGCGAGCGCATCCAGGCCGCGCTGTCGGGCTCCGGCGTGCGGCCGATCGCCAAGGCCACCGGCCTCGGCGCGGCGTCGTCGTCGTGCTCCTACGCGGCGATCGCGATCGCCAAGTCGCTCTTTCAGAAGGGCGCCAGCGCGTCCTCGGCGCTGGCCTTCCAGTTTGCCTCCACCAACCTGGTGTGGGAGCTCGGCCTCGTGCTGTGGGTCCTCATCGGCTGGCAGTTCGCGCTGGCCGAGTACGTCGGCGGAATCATCATGATCATCCTGATGGCCGTCTCGCTGCGGCTCTTCGTCTCTCGAGAGCTCGAGGCGCAGGCGCGCGAGCATGCCCAGGACGCCGACAGCGACCACCAGCACCACACCGCCGGCGAGCAGTTCACCTGGCGCCAGCGGCTGACCAACCCATCGGCCTGGTCTGACGTCGCGCACAACTTCCGCGGCGACTGGCAGATGCTGTGGAAGGAGATCACCATCGGCTTCCTGCTGGCCGGCTTCGTCGCTCAGCTCGGCGACGGCTTCTTCAACGCCCTGTTCATCACCAGCGCCCCCGCCGGTGTGCAGACGATCGAGAACGTGCTGGTCGGCCCCGTCATCGCGGTGCTGAGCTTCGTCTGCTCGGTCGGCAACGTCCCGCTCGCCGCCGTGCTGTGGTCGGGCGGCATCTCCTTCGCCGGCGTCATGGCCTTCATCTTCGCCGACCTCATCGTCCTGCCGATCATCGCCGTCTACCGCAAGTACTACGGCACCAAGTTCGCGCTGCGCATCGTCGCGCTGATGTTCATCACCATGGTCATCGCCGGCCTCCTGGTCGACGGCCTGTTCAGCGCCACCGGCCTCCTGCCCACCGGCCCTCGCCCCAGCCGCGGCGACGTCTTCGGGACCATCAGCATCAACTACAAGCTCGTTCTCAACGTCGTCGCCGTCTTCGTCTTCGGTGCCCTGTTCTGGCTGACCGCTCGCCGCGGCGTCACCGACCCGGTCTGCGGCATGAAGGTCGATCGCGCCAAGGCCGTGACCGCCGAGCACGACGCACACTCCCGTCACCGCGCACCCCAGGAGACAGGCACGTGAGCACCCACATGATTCGATACACCGTCGCACCCGACCAGGTCGCCCACAACGAAGAGCTCCTGCGCACCCTGTTCGCCGAGCTCGCCGAACTGCGCCCCGACGGCCTCCGGTACGAGGCATTCAAGCTCGCCGACGGCGTGAGCTTCATCCATCTGGTCTCCCACGACAAGCCCGGCCACGGACCCGTCCCGCACCTCCACGCGCTCAAGGCCTTCCACACGGGCCTGCACGAGCGATGCGACCAGCGCCCCGCCCGCACCGAGCTGACCGGGTTCGGCACCTACCACCCGCTCGACGCTTGACCGATCTCCCCACCAGCGCGCAGCGTTCCTCTTCGGCAGCGATCGACTGAGCGGCACCGGGTCGTCAGCCGTCGCGTCGGTCGGGTGGGCCGAGGGTCTTCAGCCAGGCGTTGATCGCGGCGAAGTCCTTGTCGGTGACGACGGCCTTGGGGAACAGACCATGTTGATGGACTCGCCGGAAGTCCGTCACGTCGCGGCCGCCGGCCAGTCTCGGTGCGCGCAGGCCCTCGGCGAGGTTGCCGTGGCAGCGCGCGCAGCCGAGGCCCTCGGCCGAGAACGCCAGCTTGCCGGCCTGGGTCTGGCTTGCGCCCTTGGCGAGGGCGACGTCGAGCTTGGAGACCCCGATGGCGGTCTGGGCCATCTGACCGCCGTCAAAGACACCGACGCCGTGCTCATAGGTCATGCGTCCGCCGAGGTAGCCCTGGACAGCCACGCCGGCGACGATCAGCATCGCGAGCACGGGCACGACGACCGGGCGGTGATGGACGCCGTTGCGGCGGCGGCTGAGGTACCAGTCGATCGCCGCCAGGACGGCGAGCACCGCGACGGCGATCCCGAGCCAGAAGTGGGCGTTGCCAACGCGGAAGTGCTGGCCGCGCAGCGTGGTCTGCGCCTCGCCCCACACGAGCAGGCCGGTGGCACCGGAGGCGGCGATGCCGACCAGTGCCGCGCCCAGCGCCCACGGCTCAGCGCCGACCACTGCCGCTCCCCCGCGCCCCGCCCGCCGCAGGAAGTGCAGGATCGCGAAGAGCGGGATCGCGACGACGGCCAGGTGGGTGGCGGCGCCGTGCAACTCGGAGAGATGCGGCATGGCGGCCAGCATCCCGAGCGCCGGGTCAAGAAACGGCAAAGGACTCGCAGGCTACGTGGACGCTGACGCAGCGCAGACGAGTCCGCGGGCTTACGATCGGGAGGTGGCCCGCCTGCTGATCGTCGAGGACGACGAGGGGATCCGCGTCCCGCTCGCGCGGGCGCTGGAGCGCGAGGGCTACGTGGTCGACGGCGTCGCGAGCGGCGAGGAGGCGCTGCGCCTGGCCGCCGGGGACGGCGACGAGCACAACCTGATCATCATCGACGTCGGCCTGCCCGGCGTCGACGGCCTCGAGGTCTGCCGCCGGATCCGCGCACAGCGGCCAGCAGTCCCGATCCTGTTCCTGACCGCCCAGGACGGCGAGCTGGACATCGTCGACGGCCTCGACGCCGGTGCCGACGACTACGTCACCAAGCCCTTCCGGGTCAGCGAGCTCCTCGCGCGCGTGCGCGCGCACCTGCGGCGGAACGCGTCGCCCGATCTCTCCGAAGCCGGCGACATCCGCATTGACCGCGCAGCCCGCCGCGCCTGGCGGGGCGGCGACGAGCTGGAGCTCGCGCCCAAGGAGTTCGACCTGCTCGCGCTGCTCGTCGCCGAGGCCGGGCGCGTCGTGACGCGCGAGCGGATCATGGCCGAGGTCTGGGACGAGAACTGGTTCGGCTCGACCAAGACGCTGGACATGCACGTCTCCTGGCTGCGGCGCAAGCTCGGTGAGGACGCCACCGACCCGCACCACCTGATGACCGTACGCGGCGTCGGCCTGCGGTTCGAGCCGTGACCGTCCGCCGTCGCCTGACGACCTCGACGGCGCTGATCGCCTTGGCCGCCGTCCTCGTGCTCGGGATCCCGCTCGGCGCGGTCGAGGGCGCGCGCGTGCGCTCCGAGCAGACCGGCAAGCTCGAGCGCGAGGCCGACGCCGCCGCCAGCGTCATCGACGACCGACTCCAGCGCGGGGCCACGCCGACGACCGCGAATGTCGCCCCGCTGGTCCGGCCCGGCCACCGGCTGACGGTCGTCGCCGGCGAACGCCGGATCGAGGCCGGAGCGCGCCTCACCGGAGACGTGGTGACGACGCGCGCGGGCACGACCGGCGCAGCGGCCGTGACCGCCTTGGCACCCACGAGCGAGATCGACCGCCGCGTCCGCCGCTCCTGGCTGCTGATCGCCCTGCTCGGCACCGGCGGCATCGCCGTCGCGACCGCGCTGGCCGCGATCCAGGCGCTGCGGCTTTCACGCCCGCTGGAGCGCGTCGCACGCACCTCCGCACGCCTCGGCGACGGCGACTTCTCGGCCCGCTCCCCGCGCTCGGGCGTCCCTGAGATCGACGCGATCGGCCAGGCGCTCGACACCAGCGCCGGCCGCATCGCCGAGCTCGTCGCCCGCGAGCGCGAGTTCTCCTCCAACATCTCCCATCAGCTGCGCACCCCGCTCACCGCTCTGCGTCTGCGTCTGGAGGAGAGCGCGCAGGCCGGCGACCCGGCGGCGCTGCGCGACGAGCTCGACGCCGCGCTGCGCGAGGCCGACCGCCTGGAGGCCATGATCGCCGACCTCCTCGCCCACGCCCGCTCCGCGACCGCGCAGGACACGATCGCCGTCGCGCTCTCCTCCACGGCACGCGAGCACGCCGCCGCCTGGTCCACGCTCTTCGCCCGCGCCGGACGGCGGCTCGTCGTCGACGACAGCGGCCCCGTCGGCGTCCTGGCCTCCCGTGGCACCGTCGGGCAGGTCCTCGACGTCCTGCTCGACAACGCGCTGCGCCACGGCGCCGGGACCGTCACCGTCACCATCGACCAGGAGGCCCGCTTTGCCACGCTCACCGTCGGCGACGAAGGCCCCGGCATCCCCGGCGACGACCCCGAACGGATCTTCGAGCGCGGCGCCACCAGCGCAGACGGCACCGGCATCGGCCTGCACCTTGCCCGTGCACTCGCCCGCGCCGACCGCGGCAGCCTACGCCTCAGTCGCACGATCCCGCCGTGCTTTGAGCTGCGGCTACGGGCCGACGATTCTTGAGGCTTCGCTTCGAGCCCGCCGACGGCTATGACGAGGCGCCGGCTGGGCGGACTTGTGCCCTCATCTGCCGGTGAAGAGCGGCCTCGTCACAGCGTCTGAGTCGATGATCGAGCCCGCCGGAAATCCTGCGAGGACATGTGCTGCATGACGTCTCCGGCAGACGGTCTGGATCAGGCTCGCGGTGGGTTGACGTGCTCGTGGTGGTTGCGCAGCGCGGCGAGCAGGTCAGGCAGGTGGTGGTCGAAGAGGCGGTAGTGGGCGTGGCGGCCGTCGCGACGTACGGCGACCAGTCGCTGCTGGCGTAGGAGGCGCAGCTGATGGGAGACCGCGCTTTGCTCCATGTCGATCGCGGCGCCGAGCTGCTCGACGGTCTGCTCGCCATCGATCAACGCCCATAACAACCGCAGGCGACTGGCCGAGCCGAAGGCGCGCAGCGCCTCGGCGAGGCGCTCGGCCTCCTCGAGGTCGAGCGGCCGGCCGGCGTCGCGATGCTGAGAAGGCTCGGGCATGCAAGCCCAATCTAGGTGACGGGCTCGCCGGGGTCGGTCTTGATCGTCTGGATCGACTGCCAGGTGATGCGCAGGATCACGCCGGTGATGACGAGGCCGATCAGCGGATCGCCGAGGCGAAACCTCAGGGCGACGCTGGCCGCGCTGGCGACCACGGCGAGGCTGACGAACCCGTCTACGCGGGCGTGATGGCCGTCGGCGATCAGCGCCGGGCTGCTCATTCGCCGCCCACCGTGCAGCCGCACCTGTGCGGCGATCTCGTTGCCGGCGAAGCCGACCAGGCCGGCCAGGGCCAGCGTCCCGAGGTGGTCGAGATCCTGGGGATGGATCAGCCGCGAGATCGCCTCGAACCCGGCCACACAGGCGCTGACGAAGATCGTCGCCACGACGAAGTACCCCGCGCGCTTCTCCGCGACGAACGACCGCAGCAAGAACGCGATACCCAACGGGATCGCCGTCAGCGCGTCTCCGGCGTTGTGGATGAGGTCGGCCAGCAGCGCGATGCTGCCCGTGCTGGCGAAGACCACAGCCTGCGCGATCGCGGTCACCAGCAATACCGCCAGGCTCACCCCGACAACGCGTAGCCCGTCCCGCGAGCGCGTGATCGAGCGATCGACCAGACCGTGGCTGTGACCGTGGCCCTGGGCGTCGTGGTCATGTCCATGTTCTTGGTGGCCTTGACCGCTTGCTGGAGCGTGGATCATCTGAATACATGATAGGACGCTCATGTGTACCCAGGCCCCGGCCGGATCCACCATCGCGCTGGCTCGGCCCTGGCTGCTTGATCAGCCGTACGGTCAGGCACGAAGATAGATAACCGATTGGCTTGTTCATAACCGTTTTGTTTTGTATGGTGGCGGCGTGAGCACCGCCCTTCCCGTCATCAGTCCCCGCGAGCGTCAGGCCGGCGGGTGCTGTGTGGCGCCGGTCCAGCCGGACTTGACCGCCGATGCGGCGGTTGCGCTGGCGGCGACGGTCAAGGCGCTGGCCGACCCGACGCGGCTGCGGATCGTGGACACGCTGCGCAAGGCGGCGCCCGAGGCGGTCTGCCAGTGCGAGCTGATGCCGCTGTTCGACATGTCGCAGCCCGCGCTGTCTAAGCACCTCAAGGTGCTGGTCGGCGCCGGGGTGATCGGGACCGAGCGGCGAGGACTGTGGGCCTACTACTACATGTTGCCGGGATCGACCGAGGAGCTGATCGCGTGGCTGACGTGACGTCATCGGAGTGCTGCGTGCCCGCCGCGCAGGCGAGCTGCTGCGAACCGGGGGACAAGGCCGGCGGCTGTTGTGACCCGGCCGTGCACGCAGCGGGTAGCTGCGGGTGCTCGACCGGACAGGCTGCCCCGACCGCACCGACCGAAGGTGACGTGCGCGAGGTCGTGCGCGAGCGCTACGCCGCCGCGGCGCGCGCGGCCGGGTCCGGCGACGGGTGCTGCTCGGCGGTGGCGTTGACCGACGCCGCCGGCGTCGAGGTCTTCGGCAACGCCGTCTATGCCGGGGCCGAGGTCGACGGTGCGATTGGCGACGCGCTGAGCGCCTCGCTGGGATGCGGTGTGCCGACCGCCGTGGCTGACCTGCATCCCGGCGAGGTCGTGCTCGATCTCGGCGCCGGAGCGGGCGCCGACGTGCTGATCTCCGCGCGGCGGGTCGGGCCGACCGGCAAGGCGTACGGGTTGGACATGACCGACGAGATGCTGGAGCTGGCGCGCGCCAACGCCGCCGCGGCGGGCGCGGCGAACGTCGAGTTCCTCAAGGGCTACATCGAGGACGTCCCGCTGCCCGACGCCACGGTCGACGTGGTCATCTCCAACTGCGTCATCAACCTGGCCGGCGACAAGAACCTGGTGTTCGCCGAAGCCGCACGCGTCCTGAAGCCCGGCGGGCGATTCGCCGTCTCCGACGTCATCGCCGACGCCGGCATGGACGACGCGACCCGCGCCGACATGGCCGCATGGACGGGCTGCATCGCCGGAGCACTTACGCGCGAGGAGTTCGAGGACGGGTTAGGCGCGGCCGGCTTCGAGGACATCGACATCCGCGAGACCCACCGCGTCCACACGCACGCCGCCTCGGCCATCATCCGCGCCCGCAAGACCGCCGCGTGACCGAGCTGCGCCGGCGCCTGCTGGCCGAGCTGCTGGGCTCGGCACTACTGGCCGCGATCGTCATCGGGTCGGGCATCGCTGCCGCTCGCCTCTCGCCCGACGACACGGGCTTGCAGCTCCTCGAGAACGCCGCCGCGACCGCCACCGGCCTCTTCGCGATCATCCTCATGTTCGGCCCGATCTCCGGCGCGCACTTCAACCCGGTCGTGTCACTGGTCGACGCCGCGTTCGGCGGCATCTCGCGCCGCGACGCGCTGGCCTACATCCCAGCGCAGGTCGCCGGATGCATCGCAGGCGCGGTCCTCGCCAACGCGATGTTCGCCAAGGCGGCCATGAGCATCGCCACCACCCATCGCGCGACCGGCGCGCACCTGCTCGCCGAGGCCGTCGCCACGGTCGGGCTGCTGTTGGTGATCTTCTCGCTAGCGCGCACCGGCCGCGGCGCGAGCGCCCCGGCGGCGGTCGGCGCCTACATCGGCGCCGCCTACTGGTTCACCAGCTCGACCAGCTTCGCCAACCCGGCAATCACGGTCGGGCGGATGTTCTCCGACAGCTTCGCCGGGATCGCCCCCGCGTCAGCGCCCGCCTACGTCGTCGCGCAACTCGTCGGCGGCGCGCTCGCCCTCGCGCTGATCCGCGCCCTGTATCCCGGCGTCACGCCGCAGGAGGCCGCCGAGGTCCTCGTCCCGCACCCCGAGCCCGCGAAGGCCACGGTCTGATGTCCACCGTGTTGTTCGTCTGCCTGCACAACGCCGGGCGCTCCCAGATGAGCCGCGCCCTCTTCGACCAAGCCACCGAAGGTCACCACCACGCGCTGAGCGCGGGCAGCGTCGCCGACCCCGACGGCCACGTCCACCCCGAGGTCGTAGAGGTCATGCGCGAGGTCAGCGTCGACCTGGCCGACGTCCGCCCCCGTGCGCCTGACGCGCGAGCTGGCCGAGCAAGCCGACGTCGTGGTCACGATGGGCTGCGGCGACGCCTGCCCCTACATCCCCGGCAAGCGCTACATCGACTGGGACCTCCCCGACCCCAAAGGACGGCCCGTCGCAGAAGTCCGCGCCATCCGCGACGAGATCGCCCGGCGCGTCACCGAACTACTGGCCGAACTGGAGTAAGCAGCTGTCAGGGAAGACGGCGCGAGCGAAGTCCGGTCAGCAGCATTCGCAGACCTCGCCACGCCACGCATCGCGTCCTTCCTTGACCGCGACGAAGGCAATGAACAACCCGATGAGCGGGTCCAGCCACCACGCTCCAACCGAAGCGTTGGCGGCCAAACCAACCAGGACAGCCGCAGCCTGAACGCCGCACAAGACGTTCTGCGTTCCCTCCCCAGCGGTCGCACCCGAGCCAAGACGCTGGGCCAGGTTGTGCTTGGCCTTCCCCAAGAGCGGCATGAGGACGACGCTGGTCGCCGTGAGCGCCATGCCGATCGTCGTCACGTCGGCGTGGCCACCGTCGATCAGCGTCCGGACGCTCTCGACGACGACGTAGGGCGCCAGGACAAAGAACTGCAGCGCAACGAGTCGCTGTGCGCGGTGCTCGGCGGTGTCAGACAGACGCCGGTCACCGGTAAAGCGCCAGACGACCACCACCGACGCCAGACCTTCGATAAACGAGGCCAGGCCCCACCCAACGAGCGCAACCGAGCCAGCGGCCAGCCCCTGCCAGATGCCGACGCCGCCCTCGACAGCCATGTAAGCGAGGCTGATCCACGACAGGAGCACCGCCCAATGCGCCGCCCCCTCCCAACTCGCATCACGCTGTGGTGAAGGCGCGAGGCTCGCGGACGTCGGCAGGACCACGGGGAGCTGAAAAGCGCCGTCTCGACTCATGCCGTTACCTCGGATCGGTGGGGGAGCACGGCGACCAGCAGCGCTGACCCGATCTCGGTCAGCTCATACATCACCATCTTGCCGTCGCGGCGCGAGTGAACGAGACCGGCGGTCCGGAGTTGACGCACGTGGTGGGAGACGAGCTTGTCGGATCGCTCGGTCACCCAAGCCAGGTCACAGACGCAGAGCTCGCCGCCGTCTCGCAGCGCGGTCGCGACCGTCAGGCGCGTCGGGTCGCCGAGCGCCTTGGCGGCGCCGGCCGCGACCTTGAGAGCCGTCGCGTCAGGGCGCGCCTGGCGTAGCGCCTCAGCCTTGGGCAAGTCCAAGCACAACAGGCCGCAGTGATCGTGCTCGTCGCTCATCCATACATTCTAACGGATATACGGATATTGTTCAGGCCGCCGGCAAGACGTACCTCTGAACTCGTGGTTCGCTTCGTCCGAGTCGCCCGACAGAAGGCCGTAGAAGCGCCACAGTCGCCTTCCCACAATTCCAGGCGACCGCAACAGCTCCAGAACCCGAGATCGCGCCGTCTGCCCACGCGGCGCCAACCGGCAAAGTGCGCCGCGGATTGGCGCCGATGAGGCCCGATTCACGGCGTTTCAGGCACTAGTGCCTGAGTTTGAGAAGGCCTACAACCCGCCTCCTCCCCACCCCACAACGACAAAAGCCCCGCAAAACGAGGCTTCTCTCTGAGGGTGAGCGACGGGACTCGAACCCGCGACCGCCTGGACCACAACCAGGAGCTCTACCAACTGAGCTACGCCCACCACGGACCGATCGCAGTGTAGACGGTCGGCCGCGTGGGAACTGCGCAGGGGTAGGTCTACCGTCATCGAGGAGGAGCGCACATCACCATGGCCCCTGAGCCGACCACCCGTGAAGCCAAGCTGATCCAGTACCTCAACGAGGCGTACGGCAAGGAGAAGGAGCTCGAGACGGCGCTGAAGGCGCACATCTCGATGACCTCGCGCGACGCCTACAAGAAGCGGCTGCGCGAGCACCTCAAGGAGACCTCAGCGCAGGCCAAGGGCCTCGAGCGGCGGATCAAGCAGCTCGGCGGCAAGGCCGAGGCCGTGAACCTCCCCGGCCCAGACGTCGCGTCCGAGGCCGCGGCGAAGGTGACGGCCGCCGCCAAGAAGGGGGTCGCGCTCGCCCAGGGCCCGCTGCACGCGATCCGCGGGACGGGCGAGGCCGAGAAGCTCCTCAAGAACGCCAAGACGGAGCTCTTCAACGAGTTCGAGGAGATCGCCAACTACCTCGCGATCGAGGAGCTCGCCAACGGCCTGTATGACCGCGACACCGCGAAGCTCGCCAGGGAGTTCCGCCGCCAGGAGGAGCGGATGGCCGGCTTCCTGCAGAAGCTGATCCCGCAGCTGGCCAAGCAGGTCGTGCGTGACGAGGTTCCCCCGCGCGAGCGCAAGCCCGCCACCGCGGCGGCAACCCGCACAGCGACGACGACCCGCACGCCGCGAGCCGCAGCCGCCAAGCCGAAGACCGCCGCCGCCAAGAAGCCCGCGACCCGCACCCGCACGAAGGCGGCCGCCGCGTCCGCCTCGCGCGCGAAGAAGTCCTAGAACATCGGCGCGGCGGCGAGACCACCCGCCGCCGCGCCGCCGAGCGTGCCCTAGCCCCCGAGCAACCCCACCAACTCGCCCGGCTCCTCCACGACCGCAACAGCACCCGCCTCGCGCAGCTCCTGCTCGCTGCCAATCCCCCACAGGACCCCAACGCACGGCAGCTCCTGCGCCCGGGCACCCAGCACGTCGAACTTGCGATCCCCCACCATCACCGCCCGGCGCGCATGCGGCAGCCCCTCCAGCGCCCGCGCGATCGTCAGCGACTTCGCCTCATCGCGCGCCTGCAGCGACGGCCCGTACACCGCCTGGAAGCGATCGCGCAACCCCAACTGCTCCAACAACGGCTCCGCCAAGGCCTGGGACTTCGACGTCGCGACCACCAGCGGCATCCGCGCCGCCAGCACGTCCAGCGCCTCCGGAATCCCATCGAAGACGGCGCTCTCGGCCGCCATCGTCGCTCGGTAGCGCGCGCGGTAGGACACCACCAACGCGTCGACCTGCTCCTCCTGCGCGGCAAACAGCGCCATCGTCCGATGCAGCGGCGGACCGAGATGGGGCAGCAGCTCGGCGACATCCCGCTGCGGGAGGCCGTGCTCGCCGAGCGCCGCGTTGATCGACGCCACGAACGCCACCCGCGAGTCGACGAGCACACCGTCGAGGTCGAACAACACGGCATCGGCGCCGGTCAAGTCCATCACCTTGCCGCCTTCCTGACGCTGTACCGCCGGACCGCGGCGCCCGCACCTTCCGGGATCGTGAAGAACGACCGACCGTCGCGGCTCAGCGCGAGCGACTCGCCTTGCCCCTCGAGCCCGAGTTGCGCGCTCCCGACGCACGGCTTGCGTGCCAGCGTCGCCGCCAGCGACGCGCCCGGCTTGCGCGCCCACACATACAACGCCGTGTAGGTGCGGAC
This sequence comes from Baekduia sp., assembly GCF_035996765.1. Lineage (NCBI taxonomy): Bacteria > Bacillati > Actinomycetota > Thermoleophilia > Solirubrobacterales > Baekduiaceae > Baekduia > Baekduia sp. The sequence goes on along the minus strand of NZ_DASYJG010000078.1, from coordinate 10,552 downwards.
CGCGACCGTGCGCCCATCGGCGCTCACGTCGCCCGCCGTCGCCAACCCACCCAAGCCGAGACGCAGGTCCCCCGTATGACGGAGCACCGCCTCTCCCGGCGCATCGCGCTCCGGCGCCCGGCCCACGTACACCCCGGAACGACCATCGAGCCGCTTGGTGACGATCACGATCTCCCCCGTCGACCGGTCGGCGAGCAGCGTCTCGGCATCGTGCGCGCCATCGGGATACGTCAGCCGTAGACGTGTGGCAGCGTCCGTCGTCGACGGCCCGTCGACCAGCCGGGGTTCGGGCACGCGATAGATGTCAATGTCCTTGCGAACGGAATTGTTGTCGCCGATGTCGCCGAGCAGGAGATCGCCGCCGGGCCCGACCGCGATGTCCTCCCAGTCGGTCGCCTCGGCGCCCGGGACGTCCAGCGACGCGATGAGCGACCCGTCGCTGCGCAGCGCGAAGATCCGCGCGCGGTCGCCGGAGTCGTTGTGCGCCCACAACACGCCGGGCTGTGTCGGACTGGCAACGAGGCCGGAGATCTCGGTCGCCTCGGGCGCGGCAAGCCTTCCGGTCACTGCCATGCGCAGCCTGCCGCAGAGCGGCGGCGCCGCGGCAGGCTTCTTCGCGACAGCGGTGCTGGTCGTGCCCGTCGTCGCCGGCGCGTCGCCGCTGCCGCACGCAGCCACACCCAGGCCCACACCGGCGGCGAAGACGACAAGCAGCTGGGCTCGGCGGGAGGACGGCATGGCGCGCCGCCACCCTATCCCGCAAAGCGGTCGTCGGCGGGCTCAGCGTGCGCGCGTCGCGGTCAAGCGACGGGGCGACAACGTGCGGACGTTGCCGGCCGTGTCGCGAAGGCGCGTCGTCAAGGTAAGCGTGGTGGACTTCGACCGCGCCAGGCGGCGCCGGCCGCTCTTGGAGAGCGCGAGCCGAAGCGTCACCGCGCCGGCCTTCTTGGCGGACTTCGACGCCGTCGCGACGGTCGTCTTCCCGGACACCAGGCGCTCGGTGACCGTGCCCGGCTCGTTGACCGTCACCGAGACGGTGAAGGTCCCGGCGACCAAAGCCTTGTACGCCGCGGTGGGCTTCGTGCGGACGGTGAGCCGCCCGAGCGGAGCGACGCTGTCGGCAGGCGCCGGTACACCAGAGGGGACAGAAGCCGGCGGCGTGGGATCCGGAACCGGCGGGGTCGGGAGAACCGGCGCGGGCGCGGGCGGCGCGGGCGGATCCTCCGGAGGCGTCACGACCGGACAGGTTCCGCCGACGACCGCGCTCAGCGCATCGAAGACGGTGAACTCCGCGTCGATCACGCGACCCTGGGACGCCTGTACGGTCCAGCCCGTCGTCAGCGCCTTGGCGAAGGAGCCCGAGTAGGTGATCCCGGCGCCGAAGCGCTGCACGGTCGGGACCGACTCGGCCCCCATGCTCGCACTGACGTCGACGGTCGCCCCTTCGTCGCGGGCGCCGCTGAACGCGGACGTGCCACACGACGGCGCCGTCAGCGTCGGATTGCCCGTGAACGTCGCCGTGTGCGTCGCCGACGTGGTCGTGTCGGTCAGCACGATCTCGTCACCGGGCAAGAGGGATGATGGGGTGAGGAGCACGAAGTCCGGCGCCTGCGTCGTGTCGACCGTCACGCCACCACGGATGAGGTCGAGCTGGAAGCCGTCTTGAATCTGGGTCGTGCCGTCCAGCGCGTATCCGCTGATCGACACGGTCCCATCGACCGCGCGTGCGGTTGACACGTACATCCGGGTCGCCGCCGAAGCCGATGCCGGCATCGCGAGCAGCAGAACAAGGATGACGGCACGCGTGACGAACCGTCCCATGCCTTTGCGATCGGCCATGCGCCCATGGTGCCTGATCCGCGCATCCCGCCGTCCGTCCGCGCGCTGACCGCTCGCACCGTCCGTTGCACGCTGTCGGATCCGCTGCGTAGCGTCGCGCATCATGCTCCGCGAGGCAAAGAACGCCGCCTGGACGCCAGCGGGCCGCTGGTGGTGGCGCCGCACCGTCTTCACCGCCGGCCGGCTGGTCGCCACCCGCGGACTGCGGCCCGCGGAACACGCAGCGCTCGAAATCGAACAGCGAGACACCGCGGTCGCGGTCCTTCAAGCGCCTGGCGGCCGCACCTACTGGTGGTGCATGGGCCGCTTCTTCTGGGAGGACGATGACCTCAGCCCCGACGACGTGTTCGCCTTGGTCTACGAACGCAACCACCGCGCGCAGCGGCGGTTGGCCCGCGCCCATCAGACCGTCGCCCTCGGCCAGGCGCCGCCTGCGCCCCGCCGCGAGACGATCTCCCGCGACGTCCGCCGCGCGGTCTGGGAACGCGACGGCGGCGCCTGCGTGCAGTGCGGCGACGCCTTCGAGCTCCAGTTCGACCACATCATCCCTGTCGCCTTCGGCGGCGCGACGACGCCGGAGAACCTCCAGGTCCTCTGCGGTCCGTGCAATCGCACCAAGGGCGCAGAGGTGGACTAGGGCCAGCGCCGCAACGCGGCCTGCGCCGCCGCATCCCCCGGCACCCCGTGCACGGCCCCGCCCGGGAACGCCGCCGCGCTCCCGAGGAACAGCCCCTTCAGCGGCGTGCGATACGGCGACAACGTCGGCACCGGGCGGAAGACCACCTGGCGCAGGACGTAACTCCCGCCACCGACGTCGCCCGCGACGAGGTTCGCATTCCGCGCCTCCAGATCGCGCGGCGATAGCACATGTCGCGCCAGCACCCGATCCCGGAACCCCGGCGCATACCGCTCCACCTGCGCTTCAACACGTTCAACTTGCCGCGCCGTCGCAACCTCATCCCACACCTCAAGGTCATGCGGCCCGTGCGTGTATGCCCACGCCGTGTGCTTGCCCGCCGGCGCGCGCGTCGGGTCGGCGACCGTTTGCTGCCCCAGCAACAGGAACGGCCGCTCCGGCAATCCGTGAGCCGACACCGCGATGGTGTCCAACAACTCCTCCTCGCCCCCACCGATGTGCACCGTGCCCGCGCCACGCACGCCCGGGTCGCTCCACGGAATCGGCCCATCGAGCGCCCAATCGAGCTTCAGCGTCGCGGGCCCGTAGACATAGCGCTTGATCAGCTCGCGGTACCACCGCGACAGCGCGTCGCCGCCCAACCGCGCCAGCGCATCCGGCATGACATCCGCAATAACAAGTTCCGCGCCGATCCACTCGCCCCCCGCAATCGTCACCCCCGTCACCCGACCGCCAGACGACGTCACCGCCTCCACCCGCGCACCGGTCCGGACCTCACCTCCCAGCGACTCGAGATACCCCACCAACGCACCCGCAAGCCGCCCCGCGCCCCCGCGCGGGCTCGGCCAGCCAACCGCGTGCCCCATCAGGTTCAGATACGCCGCCGCGATCGCGCTGCCAGCCCGCTCCGGCGGCGTGTCGCCATGCATCGCCGCGCCATGAAGCCACGCCCGCGCATCCCCGCCCGCAAACAGCCGCCGCGCCAGCCCCACGGAAGACTCCGGCAGCAGCCGCGCGAACCCCAGCGCGCCCAATGGCCCCATCGACGTCAACAGCTTCAAGGAGCCGCCGACGGGCGGGAAGCCGGCGAGCATCGTCGCGCGCAGCGCCTCCCAGGAGTTCAGAAACGGCTCCGCAAACGCCGCCCACGCCTCGCCGTCGCCGGAACGCCCGGCCTCCAGCGCCGCAACCGTCCGCGACATGTCCCGATACAGCACCGGCGCCGCCCGCCCGTCGGGCAGCGGCGTGGCGTAGCAGCTCTCCGGGTGCACCCATTCGAGCCCGTGCTCGGCCAGCGGCATCCGGGCAAAGACCGGCGACGCCGCCCCTGCCGGATAGACCGAGGAGAACACGTCGTGGTGAAAGCCCGGCAGCGTCAACTCCTCGGTGCGCACTGCCCCACCAGGACCGTCGGACGCCTCGAAGACCCCGACCGACCGCCCCGCCTCTGCCAGCCGGATCGCCGCCGCCAGCCCGTTCGGGCCAGAGCCGATAACAACGGTGTCGAAGCTCACGACGCGATCTGCAGCGCCAGTTGATGGAGCATGCTCAGCCGCTCGACCTCGCCCTGCCCCCAGAACGCATGCTGCGCTTCCCGTCCGGCGATGCGGTAGGCGCGGTCGATATGCCACGGCATCGGGTCCCACGTGCCGGCGGCCTTCACCCACGCCACGCCGTCCAACTCATACAACAACAGCCGGTTGTGGCCGTTGCCCATGAAGTGGCCCTGATGCGTCGTGAGGTCGAAGCCCACCAGCGGCGTCCCGCCGAGCGGCACCGCCCGCGGCTCCTCCTTGCCATAGCGCGCCAGCCCATCCTCGAGCGCGGCGAAATACGCCGCCAGCGCCTCCGGATCGTCCGGTGTGACCAGCGCCGTGATCGTCACATACCCGCGCGTGAAGATCGGTCGCCCGGAATCCGTCCCCGCCGCGACCTCGATCTCGAACGTCTGTCCGTCCAACCCACCGGCCCGCAGCGGCGTGAAGCGCCCGATCTCCGACGCGTAGTCCGGCCAGGTCTCGACGCGCGTCAACGCATCGATCACGGCGGCGGCTGACGGCATCCGCACCGGCGGATACGTGTGCCACGTCTGTTCTTCGAGTGGCGCGCTCTCCGGCGTCAGCTCGCCCATACGCGCGAGCACCCGCCGGCGCTCCGGGTTGTAAGCCTCGCGATCGGCGATGGTCGCAAAGCCGATCCCCCACCCTCGCCGCGCATCGTCGACGTAAGCCTCCGGGAACCAGTCGCCGAGCAGCTTCGCCGCGCCCTCCTCCAGCTGCCCGCGCGACAGCGTGCCACGCGCCGAGCGATCGGTCTGGAAGCGCTCGCTGCCGAAGGCCTTGTGGAAGGCAACGAGGTCAGACAGATGCAACCGCCGCTGCGTGTCCTTGTTGTACCAGTAGGTCGTCAGGACGCCGAAGGCGAAGCGCAGGTCGTCGACGTCGCGCTCCCCCACCGCCCGCCGGTAGTAAGCAGCGTTGAGGAAGTCGGTGACCCACGGCGCCGCGTCGCGCCCGGCGATCGAGGAGCCCGTCATCCGGGCGAAACGCAGCGGCCCGCTGCGAGGGACGTCGCGCTGTTGGGCCTCTACGTCCTCGTCGTCGAGGTGATCGGGAAGATCGTCCTCGGAGTCGCGATCGTCGCCGGGCGGGTGCTGGGTCATGGAAGTCTCCTTCGTCCGTACCCAGCCTCCCACACCCGGCACCACCCACGGGCGTCCCTCAGCCCACTTCGGCGTACGCGGCCTCGCGCTCTGGGACGTCCTCGCCGGCCTCGTCGGCCTCCGGCGCCCCATGCGGCGCCATCGCCACCGGCTTGATCACCGTCAGCGCCACGACCAGCGCGGCCAGCGCCAGACCGAGCGCGACGACGAACGCCAGCTGATACCCGCCCGTCAGCGCCTCGGCCGTCGACTTGCCCTGGGCGGTCAGCGTGTCAGAGCGCGTCGCCGACAGCGTCGCGAGCACGGCCAGCCCCAGCGCGCCGCCGACCTGCGCCGTCGTGTTGACCAGGCCTGACGCCAGCCCCGCGTCCTGCGGCTCGACACCGGACATCGCCAGCGTCATCAGCGCCGGGAACGCCGTGCCGCCGCCGATGCCGAACAGGACGATCGCCGGCAGCACATCGACGACGTAGGAGCCATCGGCCGAGACCTGCGTGAACCAGGCCAGCGCGCCGTTGATCAGCACGAGGCCGGGCACGAGCACGTTGCGCGCGCCGAAGCGCATGATCAACTTGTCCGTGTAGCCCAGCGACAGCGCGCCCATCGTGAGCGTCGCGGGCAGGAAGGCGAAGCCGATCTGCAGCGGGTCGTACTTCAACACGCGCTGCAGGTAGAGCGTGCCCATGAAGAACATGCCGAACATCCCGGCGACCGACAGGATCTGCACCAGGTTGGAGCCCGTGATGTTGCGCGAGCGGAAGATGCGCAGCGGCACGAGCGGCGCGGCCGCCGTCGCCTCACGGACCACGAAGGCCACCAGCAACGCGATCGCGACCGCGCCGAAGGCCAGCGTCGTGCCCGAGCCCCAGCCGTCCTCGGCCGCCGGCTTGACCATCGTGTAGACCAGCAGCATCAGCGCGCTGGTGATCAGCACGGCGCCCGCGATGTCGGTCCCGCCGGCGAAGCCGGCGCCCTTGTCATGCGGCAGCAGCCGCACGGCCAGCGCGGCGGTGACGATGCCGATCGGCACGTTGATGAAGAAGATCCAATGCCAGTTGATGGCGTCGGTCAGCACGCCGCCGGCCAGCAGGCCGATCGAGCCGCCCGCCGAGGCGACGAAGGCGAAGACGCCGATCGCCTTGGCCTGCTCGGCCGGCTTGGGGAACATCGTCACGATCATCCCGAGGATCACCGCGGACGTCATCGCGCCACCAATGCCCTGGACAAAGCGCGCGATGACGAGCATCGCCTCGCTGTTGGCCACGCCGCACACGATCGAGGAGAGCGTGAAGACGGCGAGCCCGGCGAGGAAGACGCCGCGCCGGGAGATCAGGTCGCCGAGCCGTCCCGCCAGCAGCAGCAGACCGCCGAAGGCGATCAGATAGGCGTTGACGACCCACGCCAGCGACGAGCTCGTAAAGCCCAGATCGGTCTGGATCGACGGCAGCGCGACGTTCACGACGGTCGTGTCGAGCACGATCATCAGCATCCCGACGCAGAGCACGATCAGCGCGATCCAGCGGGCGCGGTCGTCGTCTTGGGTGGGTTGGGCATTAGCGGCCATCATCGGGCTCCTGGTGCTCGGGGTTCCGAAAGGGGAGTTGGGGTCGTGCTTGCAATGAAGACGGGGCCGGCGCCCAGAACTCATCGCTGCCTATCCTCGAACGTACCGCGCCGGGCAGTGGAAGGTGGACAGCCACGAGGCCCTGCCAGCGGGCAGGGGTTGGGGGTTCCCCTGCTGAACATCGTGAGGCGCTGCCGACGCGGCGACCCCTGAGATACGCCTGATTCGGGTGACAAAGCCGCCGTGATTCCGGCCCCTGATCTGGGTCAAGCAGGGCCCGAAACGCCGGTTGACAACGTGAAGTTGCTGACGTCTACTTGGCGCGCTGAGCGCCGGTCCATCCATCAGATCCGGAGCGCCGCGCCACGACGTCGGCGCCCGGGACCGATCCAACAATCCCGGCGTCAGCCGGGAGCTCACAAGGAGCGTCCACATGTTGAAGAACTGCTCGAAGAGGAGCGTCCTGCTCATCGCCGCCGTCATGGCGGCCGCCGCACTTGCCGCGCCGTCGTTCGCATCGGCGTCCAGCTGGGGAGTCGTCGGCACGACTCACGTCCTCGATGCGACCAGCTACTCCACCAACATCGCGGCGATTGGAACCGGCACGGCCTGCTTCGGGCCGCGCATCCACTTGGATGTCCACTCGCCGCAGATCTTGACTATCACTGGCATCACTTTCGGGCACTGCACTGGAACAGGGAACGGAACCAACTGCACTGTGACTAAGAAGGCCACTAGCCTTCCGTGGATCGTGACTGTCCCCACGCCCACCACCATCACTATTCACAACTATCACGTGGACACGATCCTGGAGAACATCCCAGGAAATCCGACCGCTTGCGCCACCCCGACCGTCATCACTGAGTTCGGCTCGATACATGCGGGGGTCTGGGATCCGAGCGCCCATCAGATCACTTACACGAACGCCACTGGGTCGACTGCGGCCGTCGCTGGCCTGGGCACCTTCCCCCAGACGGTCAGCGCCACGCTCAGGGACACTACTCAGACGTTGACTGTGAACTAGGCGAACACCTGGCGTGGGTGCCGATCGCGCTGGTCGGCACCCGCGCCCCTACGCGCTCGCGATGCGGTCCAGCAGCGCCAGGACGCGCCGGATCTCGTCGCGCTGCGCCGCGTCGAGCTCGCGATCCAGCGTCTGACTCAGCCAGTCCTCGCGCGCCGCGCGCGAGGCCAGGATGCTCTCGCGCCCCGCGGGTGTGAGCTCGACGATCGCGCGGCGGCCATCTTGCGGATCAGGACGGCGGGTGACCAAGCCGGAGACCTCGAGCTCCTTGACCGTCTGGGCCATCGACTGCGGGCGCATGTGGTGGGCGGCCGCGAGCTCGCTCACGCTCGCCGGACCCTCGCGCTCCAGGCGACCGAGGACGGCGAGCTGCGGGATCGGCGGTCCGGGTTCGGCCCGCAACCGCCGTACGAGACGGCCGAGGGTCTCGCGCAGATCGTGGGCGAGCAGCGTGGTGGTTGGCGCCTTAACGGCCATGATGCGCAGTGTAACCGCCAACTCCGCAGGTCACCTGTACAGGTAGCCTGTATATTGTCGCGGAGTGCCCGCCACCGCGCATCCCGACCGCTACAAGTGGATCGCCCTCTCCAACGCCACGCTCGCCGTCCTCCTCGCGACGCTGGACGGCTCGATCACGATCATCGCGATGCCCGACATCTTCCGCGGCATCCACCTCGACCCGCTCGTCCCGGCCAACTCGTTCTACCTGCTCTGGATGATCTTGGGGTACCTGGTCGTGACCAGCGTGCTGATCGTCAGCCTCGGCCGCCTCGGCGACATGGTCGGCCGCGTCAAGATCTACAACCTGGGCTTCGTCATCTACACGGTGGCCTCGCTGCTACTGGCCATCGACTGGATGACCGGGCGCAACGGCGCGACGTACCTGATCGTCATGCGGCTCGTCCAGGGCGTCGGCGGCGCCTGCCTGCTGGCCAACGCGGCAGCGATCATCACCGATGCCTTCCCGACCCACCAGCGCGGGATGGCGTTGGGCATCAACAACATCGTCGGCGTCAGCGGCACGTTCATCGGCCTGGTGCTCGGCGGCATCCTCGCCCCCATCGACTGGCGGCTGGTCTTCCTGATCTCGGTGCCGGTCGGGATCTTCGGCACGGTCTGGGCCTACACCGGCCTGCGCGAGCTCAGCACGCCGCGCGCCGCCCGCGTCGACTGGGCCGGCAACCTGACGTTCGCGCTCGGCCTCGTGCTGCTGATGACCGCGGTGACCTACGGGATCCGTCCCGCGGGCGGGCACCCGATCGGCTGGGGCAGCGCCAAGGTGTTGGCGTTGCTCGCCGCGTCGGCCGCCTCGCTCGTCGCGTTCGTCGCGATCGAGCGGCGGGTGACCGACCCCATGTTCCGGCTGCCGCTCTTTCGCATTCGCGCGTTCACCTTCGGCACCCTGTCGACGTTCCTGTCCTCAGTCTCGCGCGGCGGCCTGATGTTCATGTTGATCATCTGGCTGCAGGGCATCTGGCTTCCCCAGCACGGCTACTCGTTTGAGCAGACGCCGCTTTGGGCCGGCATCTACATGCTTCCCCTGTCGATCGGAATGCTCGTTGCCGGGCCTGCGTCGGGCTACCTGTCGGACCGCTACGGCTCGCGCTGGTTCGCGACCGGCGGGATGCTCCTCACGGCTTTCAGCTTCGCGCTGCTCTACGTGCTGCCGACGAATTTCGATTACGGCACCTTCGCGGTCGTGCTCGCGCTGATGGGGATCTCCATGGGGATGTTCGTGTCGCCCAACCGCGCGTCGGTGATGAACAGCCTGCCGGCCGACCATCGCGGCGCTGGTGGTGGCATGAACCAGACCTTCCAGAACTCCGCCCAGGTGATGTCGATCGGGATCTTCTTCACACTGATGATCGTCGGCCTCGCGGCGACGCTGCCGTCGACGTTGAGTAGCGGCCTTCAGGCTCACGGAGTCGCGCCCGGGACCGCGCACCATGTCGCCAGTCTGCCGCCCGTGTCGATCCTGTTCGCGGCGTTCCTCGGCTATAACCCGGTCGAGCACCTGGTCGGCCCGCACGCACTTAATTCGCTCTCCGCCCACAACCACGCAGTGATCACCGGGCACGCGTTCTTCCCGGACCTGATCACGCCGGCCTTCCGTGACGGTCTCCACTACGCGTTCGCGTTTGCAATTGCGGCCTGCCTGATCGGCGCGGTGGCTTCGTTCATGCGGGGCGGCCGGCAGCCGGTCACCGAACCCGAGGCGCGAGTGGTCAAAGCCAAGCCTCAACTGGAGGAACAGCATGCAAGTTGACTGGTACGGACAGTCCACGTTCCGGCTGTCGGACGGCGATCAGACGGTGGCGATCGATCCTTTCGCCGACATGTCCGCGGCAGCCGCCCGCGGGATTCGCTTTGACTATCCACCGATCAGCGGCCTCGAAGCTGACCTGCTCCTGATCACGCACGAGCATGGCGATCACAACGGGGCCGAGGTGGTCGGCGGCGATCCGGTGATCCTGCGCTCGACAGCCGGTACTCACAAATCGCCGATCGGCGAGGTGATCGGAATCGCCTCCGAGCACGACGACGTCGCGGGCACACAGCGCGGTCCCAACACGATCTTCGCGTTCACGTTCGGCGGCGTTCGCGTCGCTCATTTCGGAGATTTCGGTCAGGCGGCGCTGCGGAACGCGCAGGCAGCCGCTCTGGGCCAGATCGATCTGCTGTTCATCCCAGTCGGCGGCGCTCCGACGATCGGCGCCGCGCAGGCAGTGCCGATTGCAGAGCAGCTCGGCGCCCAGTGGATCGTCCCGATGCATTACAGGACCGAGCGCATCAGCTTTCTCGAGCCGATCGATGAGCTGCTTGGGC